>CANJOX010000123.1 GCA_947475795.1 Gemmatimonadota bacterium | reverse complement strand
TGCGCCGCGGCGGCGCGCGCGTAGCCCGGGACCTGCGTGGACGTCCAGAGCTCGGCCCGGTCGCCGCTAAAGAGCACCGTGGCGTTCATCGGCTCCATTGTCGCGTGGGCCACGTAGGGCGCCTCGTACGTGGCGTCGATTACGCGGGCGGCCGTGGTCAGCGTGTCTTTGGCGTCACCGATCCAGCGAAAGGGCACTCCGCCGCCGTCGAGGGCGGCTGTGCGCAGCGATTGCATGATGGCCGGAGTGGATGCGGCCTCACTGGATGCGGCCTCACTGGACGTGGCCTCAGTGGAGGCGGCCGGCGTGGGCAGGAGCCCGCGCAGCGCAACGATGGCCTTACGTGCCTGCCACCAGGAATCGGCCACGACCGCCACCGCCGGCGGGTCGCCGTAGCGACTGCCGGCAAGGGTGACGAGTTCGCGCACGCCGGGCATCGCACGTACCGTCCGCGCGGCCTTGGGGGACAGGGATGGGGCCGCGCGCGTCCCCATCGCGACCATGTGCACGGCGGCATAGCGCATCCCCGGCCGCGACACGTCGATGCTGTACGTGGCCGTTCCGTTGGACTTTGCCGCGGCGTCGAGACGCGGCATCGGCTTGCCCAGCAGCCTGAACGCCGTGGCCGCCTTGAGCGTGACCGACGACGGGCGGTGGTCGACGGCCTTGGCCGCCAGTTCGCCGTAGCGGAGCGTGCGTCCATCGGGGGCCGTGACGACCCCCAGGGCGGTGCGACAGCCCTCAGCCGGCACTCCCCACTGCTGGGCAGCGGCGGCGATGAGTGACGCGCGGGCCGACGCGCCGGCCTCGCGCATGGGGATCCAGCAGTCGCGCAGACTCGACGACCCGCCGGTCAGCATGACGCCCAGTTCGCGCGCGGTTTTCGCCATCATCCAGCGCACCGTGCGCTCGAGCGCGCCATCCGCCTCCGGCGGGAAGGGCATCCCCTCCACGAAGGTCGAGATGTTGCCGTAGATCGCGTCGATCGGGCTGTGCATCACGCGTACGCGTTGCCAGTCGCCGTCGAGCTCCTCGGCGATCAGCATGGCCAGCGCGGTGTGAATGCCCTGTCCCATCTCCGCCTTGGGGACGACCACCGTAATCGTGTCGTCGGGCGCGATGGTGAGCCAGCCGTTGAGGGGCACCGCCTCCCCGCCGGTGTCGGCCGGCGTGCGGCCGACGAGGCGCTGACGCGGCGGCAGCAGCGCCCACCCGAGAAAGAGGGCGCCGCCGGTGCCGAGCCCCGCGAGCAGAAAGGTGCGACGTTTCATATTGTCACCGTCCGGCGGTCATATTCTCACCATGGTGCAAGATGTGGCCGCACGTCGAGTTCGACCACTCCCCGCTTCCCTCGCCCCTCCGTTCATGGCCCACCGTTCCCGGACACTCCTGACGTTCACGGCGCTCGCGGCGCTGGCGGCCTGCGAGAAAGCCGCCCCCGTTGCGCAGCCGCAGCAGTTGGGCCCGGAGGACGTGCAGGTGTTGTCGCAGGATCGGGAGTTCGCGCTCGAACTGATCGGTGATTCGGTGCACGTGTACATGCCCGGGAGCCGTGTGAGCGTCCCGTCCACCTCCATCGAGAATCTCCGCTACGCCGACGGCCGCCTGCGGTTCGACATCAAGGGACTTGGCGTGCGCATCTTCGATGTGGGCGACGGTTCGGAACAGGGGGCGGCGATCACGCAGGTGGAGGCGCTGATGTTCATTGCCAACGTGACACGCAATCAGGCCAAGCTGCAGAACACCGTCGCGAAGTAAGCACGCGGTCAGGAGCTGCAGCTCAGCATCGAGCAGCCGGCCTTCACACGGGCCCACTCGGGGCGGCGCAGGGCGAAGGCATCACGGCCGGGCTGGTCGTCGTACGGGCGACGCATCACGTCGAGCAGCGTGCGCACGAGCGACGGATCGCCGGCGGTGGCCGCGTCGATGGCCTGCTGCGCGAGGTAGTTGCGCAGGACGTAACGCGGATTCACGGCGTGCATGGCGGCGCGGCGCGTGGCGAACGGACGCCCCTGCGCGAGCACGGTGGCGTGCCAGCGCCGCAGCCACTGTTCCATCGCCTCTGCGGTGGCCGCGCGCCGCGCGTCGTCGTAGAACACGTCGCCCAGCAGCGGCAGCAGGGCGCCGGCTGGCAGTTCGTCGGGGATTTCGCCCAGGGCCCGGAAGAACCGCGTGAAATCCATCTCGCCGTCGAACAGCAGCGCGAACGCCTCCCGGGCGAGCGTCTGTTCCGCCTCACCGGCGTGCACGAACCCGAACTTCGCGGCGTTCATCGCGGGATAGTCGGCGGCATACACGGCGGCGAAGCGTTCGATGCCGTCGTGCAGCGGCTGTTCGTCGTCGAACAGCGGGGCGAGCGATTCCGCGAGGCGCAGCAGGTTCCACTGGGCGACGGCCGGCTGCTGCCCGTACCGGTACCGCCGGCCGTGGGCGTCGGTGGTGTTGGGCGTCCAGTGCGGATCGAAGTTGTCGAGCCAGCCGTACGGCCCGTAGTCGATCGTGAGGCCCAGAATCGACATGTTGTCGGTGTTCATCACGCCGTGCACGAAACCCACGCGCATCCAGTGCACGATCATCTGCGCGGTGCGCTCGCACACCTCGGCAAACCACGCGCCGCGCCGCGCCGTGGCATCAGCCACACCGGCCAGCTGCGGGAAGTCGCGCGCGATCGTGAAATCCACCAGCTGCGCGAGCAGGGCGTGATCGCCGCGGGCGGCGAGGAGTTCGAAGTTGCCGAAGCGGATGAACGACGGGGCCACGCGACAGACGATGGCGCCCGGTTCCGGGGCGGCGTTGCCGTTGTAGAACATGTCGCGCACCACGTCGTCGCCCGTGGTCACGAGTGACAGCGCCCGCGTGGTGGGCACCCCCAGATGGTGCATCGCTTCGCTGCACAGAAACTCGCGGATCGACGACCGTAGCACGGCGCGGCCGTCGGCGGTACGCGAGTACGGCGTGGGGCCGGCCCCCTTGAGCTGCAGCTCCCACCGCTGGCCGGCCGCATTCACCACTTCGCCCAGCGAGATCGCCCGGCCGTCGCCCAGCTGGCCGGCCCAGTTGCCGAACTGATGTCCGCCGTAGCAGGCGGCGTACGGATCCATCCCCGGGAGCAGGGCATTGCCGCCGAACACGCGGGCGAAGTCGGGGTCCTGCACGTCGGTGTCCGTGAGGTCCAGCAGCGCCGCCACCTCGGGCGCGTACGCGAGCAGGCGGGGGTCGGCCACCGGCGTGGGGGCGGCGGCGCTCCACGTGGCGCCGAGGACCTGCCGGCGCCGGTTCGACCGGTCCGGATCGCCCGGCAACGTGGTCACGAAGCGATTGTCGAAGCGGAGATTGTGCACCGGCGTAAGATAGGGCGGCACGGTGGTCGCGGGCACTCCCGCGGCGGGCACCGCGGCGCCCCGTTTTGTGTATATCCTGCACTATGACCGACTATACCAAACCCTCGCTCGACGAACTCGCGCGCACGCTCACCCGCGAGCAGTTCACCGTGACCCAGCAGTCGGGGACCGAGCCGCCGTTCCGCAACGCGTTCTGGGACCATCACGAGGACGGGCTCTACGTCGATATCGTGAGCGGCGAGCCGTTGTTCTCCTCGCGGGACAAGTTCGACTCCGGCTGCGGCTGGCCCAGCTTCACCAAGCCGGTGGCGCCGCACGTGCGTGAACTGGAAGACCGCACGCATGGCATGCGCCGCGTGGAGGTGCGCTCCACCCACGCCGACTCGCATCTCGGGCACGTGTTCCCCGACGGTCCGGCCGACGCGGGCGGACTGCGCTACTGCATCAACTCGGCGTCGCTGCGCTTCATTCCGGTGGACCGGCTCGAGGCGGAAGGGTACGGGGCCTTCCGGGCGCACTTCGCATGAGCGCGCCCGAGGTGGCAATTCTCGCCGGCGGCTGCTTCTGGGGGGTGGAGGAGATTCTGCGGGCCGTGCCGGGGGTGCTCGATACCGACGTGGGCTACACCGGCGGCTGGCTGGAGCATCCGCGCTACGACGACACGCACGACAGCGCCTCGGGGCATGCGGAGGCGGTGCGCATCGTGTTCGATCCCACGGTGCTCAGCTACGCGTCGCTGCTCGAGGACTGGTTTTTCCGCCTGCACGATCCGACCACGCTCAACCGGCAGGGGAACGACGTCGGCACGCAGTACCGTTCGGCGATCTTCTATACCACGCCGGCGCAGCGGGCCACCGCCGAGCAGGTCACGGCGCGCGTGGCGCAGTCGGGGCTCTGGAAGCGGCCCATCACCACCGAGATCGCACCGGAGGCCACGTGGTGGACCGCCGAGGGGATCCATCAGGACTACCTGCAGAAGAATCCCGGCGGGTACACCTGCCACTGGATGCGCTGACACCGCGCATCCAGTGGCGCCGACCGCGTGCGCCCAACGCGCTACGGCGCCGTGGGCGGATGGAGGGCGGCCAGCCGGTCCAGCTGCGTGGTCCAGCGCTGACGGTGCAGCTCCGCGCACTCGACGCGGCAGGACTCGGGGAGCGCCAGCCAGCCGCGGTGCTCCAGCAGCAGCTCGCACACCGGTGCTCCGGCGTCAGTCCCGGGGCGCTCGCGCAGCTGCCACGACACGCCCGTGACGAGCGACCAGTCGTCGTCGGCCCAGGTGAAGGCGAGCACCTGAGGGGGCTGGCACACCACCACCCGACCCACGGTGCTGACCATCCGTTCGCCGTTGTGCCACTGCTCGTGCAGGGCGCCCCCCACGGCCACGTCCAGCGTGACGCCGTCCCCCCACCAGCGGGCCACACCCGCCGGTGACGTCAGCGTCTGCCAGGCGACGGCGACGGGGGTGTGGAGCGTAACGGCCAGGCGGAACAGATCGGGTTCGTGCAGCACCAGCATCGTGGACGGCTCCGGACAGTGGGACCCCGTGGCGCGTCGTGGGGCATGGACGGCGTGCGCGCTCAACGCCACGTTAGCGCACACGTATTCCGTTCGGCAACAACGGTGACGGCCTCAGCCGCGCCATTCGGTGACCGACCTCAACCCCATGCTGACCATGCCCATGCGTTCTTCCCGATCCGGGAATGACACCAGACGCGCCCTGTCCCGGGCGATTCTGCTGCTGGCTGCACCGCTGCCGCTGTTGTCGGCGCGCGCGCACGCCCAATCGATCGCGCCTGCCGCGGCGCCTGCTGTGGCGCAGGACTTCGACAAGCTGCACTTCCGGTCGATCGGTCCCGCCACGATGTCGGGGCGCATCGCCGATCTCGCGATCTACGAGGCCAATCCCGCCATCTGGTACGTGGGGACCGCGCACGGCGGCGTGTGGAAGACCACCAGCAACGGCGCGCTGTTCACGCCCTTGTTTCAGGATCAGGGGCTGATCGCGATCGGTGATGTGGCCGTGTCGCAGATCAATCCGGATCTCGTGTGGGTGGGCACCGGCGAGTCGAACAACCGCCAGAGCACATCGTGGGGAAGCGGCGTCTACAAGTCCACCGACGGCGGCAAGACGTTCGCGATGATGGGGCTGCCGCAGTCGAAGCACATCAATCGCATCGTGATTCATCCCACGAACAACGACGTGGTGCTGGTGGCGGCCACCGGTCCGCTGTTCGGCCCCGGTGGTGAGCGCGGCGTGTACAAGACCACCGACGGCGGCAAGAGCTGGAAGCCGGTGCTCAAGGGCGACGACGACACGGGTGCGAACGATCTCGTGATGTCGGCGACCGATCCGAACATCCTGTTCGCGTCGATGTACCAGCGCCGTCGCACGGCCTGCTGCATGAACGGCGGTGGCCCTGGCAGCGCGCTGTGGAAGTCCACCGACGGCGGCGACACGTGGACCAAGGTGACCGGCACCGGCTTCCCGACGGGCCCGTTGGGACGCATTGCGGTGGACGTGTTCCGTCAGAGCCCGAACATCGTGTACGCCACGGTGGAAGGCCCGGCGCCGGGCGCGCAGCGCGCGGCGGCGGCCACGGAGAACATGGAAGCGGCACCAGCGGCGCCCGCAGGACGTGGTGTGGTGGCCGGCGTGTCGGGCATCTACAAGTCCACCGACGGCGGTGCCACGTGGACGAAGCAGAGCAACACCAATGCGCGGCCGATGTACTTCAGCCAGTTGCGCATCGATCCGGTGAATCCGGAGCGCATTTATATGGGCGGCGTGGGGCTGCACCTGTCGGTGGACGGCGGCCGCACCTTCGAGACCGATGCCGCGCTGGTCACGCACGACGATGTGCACGGCATCTGGATCGATCCGAAGAACCCGGATCACGTGATCATCGGCAACGACGGTGGCTTGGCCACGTCGTACGATATGAGCCGCACCTGGCAGTTCATCGAGAACGTGCCGGTGGGACTGTTCTACCACGTGGGCTTCGACATGGAAACGCCGTACAACGTGTGCGGCGGGATGCAGGACAACTACGACTGGTGTGGACCCAGCGCGTCGCGCATGAACCGCGGCATCTTCAATTACGACTGGTTCCAGATTCTCGGCGGCGACGGCTTCGTGGCCATTCCCGACCTGCGTGACTCGCGCATCATTTACACCGAGTCGCAGGACGGCAACATGGTGCGCCGCAACAAGGTGACGGGTGAGTCGAAGTCGATCCGCCCCACGCCGCAGAACGTGGGCAATGCGACGGCCGGCGAAGCGTATCGTTTCCATTGGGATACGCCGCTCATGCTGTCGCCGAACGATCCCGGCGTGCTGCTGGCCGCCGCCAACCGCGTGTTCCGCAGCACTGATCGTGGCGACTCGTGGACGGCCATCAGCCCCGACCTCACGAAGAACGAGAAGCGCGACGACATCGTGACGATGGGGCTCAAGGGCAGCGACATCGCGATCTCGCGCAACGATGGCATCTCGCAGTGGCCCACGATCGTGGCACTGGCGGAATCGCCCAAGCAGAAGGGCGTGTTCTACACCGGTACCGATGACGGCACCGTGAGCATGTCGAAGGACAACGGGGCCACGTGGCAGAACATCACGAAGAACCTGCCGGGTTTCCCCGCCGGTCATGCCTTCGTGTCGGAAGTGGTGCCGTCGCGCTTCGAGTCGGCCACGGTGTACATCACCGTCGATAACCACCGCCTCAACGATTACGCCCCCTACGTGTGGGCGAGCACCGATTTCGGCGCCACCTTCAAGCCCATCACGGCGGGGCTGGCCGGCGAAGTCGTGAAGACGCTCACCGAGGACACGCGCAATCCCGACGTGCTGTACGTGGGTACGGAAACGGGGATCTTCCTCACGCTCGATCGCGGCAAGACGTGGAAGCGCCTGAAGGCGAACTTCCCGACGGTGCGGGTGGACGAACTCACGATTCATCCGCGCGACAACGCGCTGTTGGTGGCCACACATGGTCGCGCGCTCTGGATTCTCGATCATCTCGAGCCGATCCAGGAGTTCACCGCGGCGCAGAAGGCCGATGCCACGCTGTTCACGCCGGGCCCGTCGCTGCAGTGGAAGGCCAAGGACGACCGGAACGACGAGTTCTGGGGACATCAGTTCTTCACCGGTGAAAACCCGCCCACCGAAACGGTGCTGCAGATGCACCTGAAGAAGGCGGTCACCAACCCGATGCTCCGCATCAGCGATGCCAGCGGCGCGGTGGTGCGTGAACTCGCAGTGCCGGCGGCCAAGAATGTGGCCGGCATCCAGACGGTGTGCTGGGATCAGCGCGTGGAACCGATCCGTGAGGCGGCGCCGGTTGGCGGTCCTCCGGTTGGCGGTCCTCCGGCTGGTGGTCCTGGTGGCGGATTCGGCGGTGGTGGACGCGGCCCGATTCCGGGCATGCCGGTGCCCCTGCCGACGATCGGGTATCTCCCCGAAAACCCGTGTGCAGCGGCGGGCGGTGCTGGTGGGGCCGGCGGCGGCGGGTTCGGTCGTGGCGGCGGCGGGGCCAATCAGGGTCCGCTGGTGTTGCCGGGCACGTACACGGTGGCGCTGGTGGTCGACGGCAAGACGGTGGAATCGAAGCCGCTCACGATCGTGATGGACCCGCAGGTCCAGTTCACGGCGGCGCAGCGCGTGGCGTACAACGCGCTCGCGACCGAGCTGCACACTGCGCAGCAGGCGGGTGCGGCGGCAGCGGCCCCGATGACGGCGCTGCTGGCTGAAGTGCGGAAAGCAGCGACCAAGATGGATTCCACCCCCACGCTGGCCGATAGCGTGAAGACGCAGTTCGCGGCGTTCCGGAAGGACTTCGACGCGGTGCGGGCCAAGTTGGGCGTGGGCGCCCCCGCGTTCGCGGCCGGCCCCGGCGGCGGTGGTGGCGGCGCGGGCTTCGGGGCCAACGATGCCAACGTGCTGGCGCGCTTGGGCGGCGTGAAGAGCGGCATGCTGGGGCTGTGGGAAACGCCGAGCGAATCGGTCCAGAAACAGGCCGCCGCGGCCAAGGCGGCGGTGGAAGCAGCCGTGGCCGAGTCGAAGACGTTCATGGCGCGGGCCCGCACGATGAGCGCGCTGCTGGCGGCCAACGGCATCACGATGACGGTGCCGGCCAACTAACCGTTCGGCTCCGAACGGATGGTTGTTGGGGTGATAGACACGAGGGGCCGGTCCGCACTGGACCGGCCCCTCGTGGCGTAACCGACGTCCAGCGCGCGCGTTACGGGCGCTTGGCCACCAGCTCGATTTCCACTGACGCATTCAGCGGCAGGCCGGCCACGGCCACCGTGGTGCGGGCCGGGAACGGCGCCGTGAAGCGCGTGGTGTAGGCCGCGTTCATGGCGGCGAAGTTC
>CANJOX010000122.1 GCA_947475795.1 Gemmatimonadota bacterium | reverse complement strand
GGCACGCTCGGCGCCACGCTCGACGAGATCGCGTGGGTATCGACGTCGTACATCATCGCGAACGTGATCGTGATTCCGATGTCGAGCTGGCTCTCCGCATTCTTCGGACGCCGCAACTACCTCACCGGGTCGATCGCGATCTTCGTGGTGGCGTCCTTCTTCTGCGGCGCGGCCACGTCGCTCTGGGGCCTGGTGTTCTGGCGCGTGCTGCAGGGCTTAGGCGGCGGCGCGCTGCTGTCCACGGCGCAGACCACGCTGTTCGAGGCGTTTCCGCCGCACGAGCGCGGCATCGGCCAGTCGATCTTCGGCGTGGGGGTGATGGTGGGACCCACGCTTGGCCCCACGCTGGGCGGCTACATCGTGGACGCCTACGCCTGGCCGTGGATTTTCTACATCAACGTGCCGCTCGGCATCTTCGCGGGGTATCTCGTGTGGACCTATGTGCGCGATGCCGCGCATCAGGTGAAGTCGTCGTCGGTGGATGTGTGGGGCATTCTGCTGCTCACGATGGCGGTGGGATCGTTGCAGTGGATGCTGGAGCGCGGCGAACGCTTCGACTGGTTCGAGTCGCGCTTCGTGACGGCGCTCGCGGTGACGAGCGTGACGTCGGCGGTGCTGCTGGTGTGGCGCGAACTGTCGATTGACGAGCCGATCATCGACTTCCGTATTCTGCGCTCGCGCCAGCTCGCGCCCGGCGTGGTGTTTGCGGCGTTTCTGGGGCTTGCGTTGTACGGCTCGGTGTTCGTGCTGCCGGTGTTTCTGCAGCAGCTGCACGGCTATACGGCACAGCAGACCGGGATGGTGATTCTCCCCGGGGCGATCGCCTCGGCCATTACCATGGCGTTCATGGGACGCATGTCGGGCAGGGTGGACGCCCGCCCCTTGATCGTGCTGGGTGCCTTCCTGTTTCTGGGCGCCATGACGCTGCTGTCGCGCATGACGCTGGAATCCGGGCAGCAGGATCTCTTCTGGCCGCTGATCATGCGCGGCGTGGGACTGGGGTTTCTGTTCGTGCCGCTCACGAACGCCACCGTGTCGGGGCTGCCGATGCGCCTGATCGGTCAGGGCACGGGCATGTTCAACTTGATGCGGCAATTGGGGGGATCGCTCGGGATCGCGATCATGGCGACCATGCTGTCGCGGCAGTCGGCGGTGCAGAAGGCGATGCTCACGGAGCATGCGGGTAGCTATGATCCGGCCACGATGCAGCGGGTGCAGGGGCTGATGCAGGGGATGGCGGCGCGCGGCATCGAGGTCGCGGCCGCCAAGCAGCAGGCCCTCATGATCCTCGACCGTCAGATCACGCAGCAAGCCAGCGTGATCGCGTTCTCGCGGATCTACCTGATCTCGGGGATTCTCCTGGTTTCGGCATTGCCGCTGCTCCTGATCTGGCGGACGGGCCGTCCCACGAGTGCCGTGAAGGCGGCGGATCTGCACTAGGGGCGCCGGTCGTCCCGGGACGGGACAGAATCGCCCGGCACGCTTCCCACGCTAAAACCGTTAACGTACGGCCAGTCCGATTGTCCCCGTTCTCCAACTGACGGTCATGTCCCTGCCCTCTCGCGCCGACGCGCTCGCCCTGGTCCACGAATGGACCGCGTCCGAATCGCTCCGGAAGCACATGCTTTCGGTGGAGTGTGCCATGCGGGCGTACGCCGTCCGGTTGGGCGAAGACGTCGAACTGTGGGGAATCACCGGGCTCATCCATGATTTCGACTACGAGCGCTACCCCAATGCCGATCAGGGGGCCGAAGTCGAACACCCGGCCGAGGGAGTCCGCGCGCTGCGGGCGGCCGGCTGGCCGGAGGTGGTGTGCGAGGCGGTGCTGGGGCACGCGGCGTACACCGGTGTGCCACGGGTCACCTTGCTCGCCAAGGCGCTCTTCGCCGTGGACGAACTCACCGGGCTGATCACGGCGAGCGCGCTGGTGAAGCCGTCGAAAGCCGTGGCGGATGTGGACGTGCCCGGGGTACGAAAAAAGATGAAGGACAAGGCGTTCGCGCGGGGCGTCAATCGCCAGGACGTAATTGACGGCGCCGAGGCGCTCGGTGTTCCGCTCGACGAGCACATCGCCGTGGTGCTCGCCGCCATGCAGGCTGAGGCGTCCGCCCTCGGCCTCGCGGGGGTCGGCATCGCCACGTCAACGCCTCCCGTCGGCGATGCGTAAATTGAGTGACCCCACCATTGCCGATGACCTCCGTCGCCCTCTCCCTTCCCGCTTCCGTCCCCGTCATGGGGACTGACCGGCCCGTGTCGGCCGAGGCGCTCGAAGAGCGGGAGTTGGTGCTCGCGGCGCAAGCGGGGGATCACGCGGCCTTTGCGGGGCTGGTGCGTCGCCATCAACGTCGGGCGTACGCCGTGGCCCGCGCGATCGTGCTGTCGCACGACGACGCGGAGGATGCGGTGCAGGAAGGGTTTCTGCACGCGTTCCGCGCCCTCGAGCGGTTTCGCCCCGAGCAGGCGTTCGGGGCGTGGCTGCATCGCATCGTCGCGAACGCATCGCTGGACATTGCCCGGCGGCGCAAGGTACGCGACGCCGACGAATTGCCGGAAACGTTGTCGTCACCGCACCGGGATCCGGCGGAAGCGGATGAATTACGCGCGCGGCTGGCCCGCGCGCTGGGGACACTGGGCGAACGGCAGCGCGCGGTCATCGTGCTGCACGACGTCGAGGGATATAAGCACGCGGAAATCGGCGCTCTCCTCGGAATTCCCGAGGGTACGGCGCGATCGGACCTGCATCATGCTCGGACGCATCTGCGGCGTCAGTTAAGCAACCTTCGGAGTGAGAAATGAACGTCACACGGAACGACGACGGGCGCCGCCCGGATGCGGACCCTCGGGTGACCGACCTGCTACGCAGCCACTACGCGGCGCCGCAGGGCGAGCGCTACTGGAACGGACTGGAAGAACGCGTGATGCAGAGCGTCACGCGCAGCGTGACCCGCATCGGCGAGTTGCGTCCGGCGTGGTGGAGCGGCTTCGGCGAATTCCGGGCGGCGGACATCCGTAACGTCGGGTTGATCGCAGCCACGATCGCGCTGCTGGTGGCCGGTGCCACGTTTGTGCGCGAAGCCGAGCGTGAGGCCACGGCCCGGGAACTGGCGGCGCGCGCCGCGGTCGAGTCGGCGCTGCCGCTCCCGCTGGATGACGCGACGCTGACCTCGCGGATGCGTCCGCACTTGGCTGAGGATGCCCCTGAGCGGTATCTGCGCCCGCTCGACTACTAGCCCGGATCACGCCGTGTCCACTCCTCGTCCCAAGTCGCTCGCCATGATGTTCCTCTTCGGTGCGTTCCTCACCGGGGGAGCTGTTGGTTTTGCCGCCGAGCGCGCCGTATCGCCGCCCCGTCCGGGGTCCGTGAGCGAAACCACGGTCATCGACGGGCTCGCGCGCGAACTCCAACTGTCGCCTGACCAGCGCGTCGTCCTCGACTCCGTGTGGGATTGGCGGCGTCGGGAATCGCGGACGATCATGGCCACCGTCCGTCCGTCCCTCGATGCCGTGCGCGACAGCGCGCGCGTGCTGATGATGAACAGCCTCGACAGCGCGCAGAAGACCGCCTTCCGCGCCTTGCTCGAGCGCAACCAGCGGGCGGCCGATAGCACGGCGCGTGCGCGAGGTGAGATCAAGTGACCCGCAGGAATCTGTTCAGCCGGGCTGTCGGCCGTGCACTCATTCTCGGGGCGGTCCTTGTGGCCGCCCCGCTTGGCAAAAAGCCGCTTGGCGCACAGCCGCTGACGGTCGCCGACGATGGCGCGCGCCCGATCTCCCTCGCGGAAGCCATTCAGATGGCGCAGCGGAACTCGCCGGCCGTCGTGCAGGCTCGCGGCCTCGAGCGCACGGCCGGCGCCGCGCGCCGCGCGGCGCTCGGCGCGTACATGCCGTCGCTCAACCTCAACGGATCGAGCTCACGCACGCAGGGCGTGCAGTTCTTCCAGGGACAGCTGGTGCCACTCACCGGCAACCCGTGGAACTACAACAACGGGCTCGGCACGCAGCTGGAATTGTTCGACGGTGGACGGCGCTGGCAGGAGCTGGCGCGCGTGCGCGCGACCGGCGACGTGGCCGACGCCACCACGATTCAGGCACGCTTCGATGCCGCGCTGCAAGTGAAGCAGCAGTATTACGCCGCACTCGCGGCGCGAGAGTCGGAATCCGCAGCACGGGCGCAGCTGGAGCAGGCCGAGCAGCAGCTCAAGGCATCCACGGCGCGCGTGGCGGCCGGTGTGGCCACCAAGTCCGACTCGCTGCGCTCGGCGATCCAGCTCGGCAACGCGCAGCTGGCTGTGCTGACGTCGCAGAACGACCTCCGCGTCGCGAATGCCGCGCTCACGCGCGTGGTGGGATCCACAACCACGGTGACCACGTCGCCGTCGGACAGCGCGGAGTCGATGCCGACCGTGCCGCTCGAGCCGGAGCTCGAAACGCTGATCAGCCGCGGCCCGGCCGTCCAGCTGGCCGAGGCGAACCTGCTGGCCGCGCGCGCCAGCCGGAAGGCGCAGCGGTCACAGTACCTCCCCACGCTGTCCATGTCGTACAACTACTCGTACACGCAGAGCTCGAAGGCCTTCACGAGCGGCAACCTGTTCCTGCTTGGCGGTAACGACCCGAACCGGCAGAACATGTCGTTCAACTTTTCGTATCCGCTGTTCAACGGCTTCGTGCGCGAACAGGGGGCGGTGCAGGCCGATGTGACGTTGCGCAATGCGGAAGCGCAGCTGCGTGACGCCAAGCTCGGCGCGCGGCAGACACTCACGTCGCAGCTGCGGGCGCTCGCCAACGCGCAGGCGCGGGTGCAGGTACAGCTGGCGGCCATCGCCGCCGCCGAGGAGGATCTGCGGGTGCAGCAGCAGCGGTACGCGTTGGGGGCATCCACGCTGCTCGACCTGCTCACCTCGCAGACGCAGCTCAATCAGGCACGGCAAGCGCTGATTCAGGCCCGCCTCGACGGTCGGATCGCACGGGCGCAGTTATCCTCGCTGGTGGGGCGCGATCTCTGATGCGTACCCCGGCGCGCTGCCCGCGGGTGCTGACCCTGCCGGTGTTGCTCGTCGGTGGCGCGCTGTCTGCCTGCGGGCAGAAGAAGGAAGCGGTGATGGCGGTCAGCACGGAGGTCGTCGGCCGCCGGACGATCGTGGTGGACGCACAGGCCACGGGCACCGTCGAGCCGATCAACGTGATCGAAGTGAAGTCGAAGGCGTCGGGACAGATCACACGGATGCCGGTGGAAACCGGATCGCAGGTGAAAGCCGGTGACCTGCTGGTGCAGGTGGATACGCGCGACGTGAAGAACCAGTACGACCAGGCCGCCGCAGACCTCCGGAGTGCGCAGGCCAGCCTTGAAGTGGCCCAGTCGCAGAAGAAGCGCTCCGACGACCTGTATGCCACGCGCATTATCACGACGCAGGAATTCGAGACGGCCCAGCTGCAGCTCACGCAGGCGCAGGGCGCAATCGTGCGGGCCACCACGAACGTGGATCTCGCCCAGCAACGACTCGAAGACGCCACCGTGATCGCGCCGGTGAACGGCACGATCATCGACAAGCCGGTCTCACTCGGTCAGGTCATCGCCTCGGCCACCGGATCGGTGTCCGGCGGCACGACGCTGCTCAAGATGGCCGATCTCACGAAAGTGCGCGTACGGGCGCTGGTGAACGAAACCGACATCGGGAACGTGCGCGCCGGGCAGTCCACCCGCGTCACGGTCGATGCCTATCCCGAGCGGCCGTTCCAGGGTGTGGTCGAAAAGATCGAACCGCAGGCGGTGGTGCAGCAGAGCGTCACCATGTTTCCGGTGATCGTGTCACTCGACAACAATGAGGGACTGCTCAAGCCGGGGATGAACGGCGAGGTGTCCATGCTGATCGACCGGCGTGACGATGTCGTCGCGGTCAGCAACGACGCGGTGCGCACCGTGCGAGAGGCAGCGGTATCCGCCGCGTTCGTGGGGCTCGATCCCGACAGCGTGACGGCGCAGGTGCGCGCGCTGCAGGCGGCCATGCGGACCGACAACGGCGCGGGACGCGGGGCGCCCGCACCCACAACAGCGCCGCGCGGGCGCACCAAGACGACCGCCTCACCTGCGGCGCCGGCCCCGCGGGCGCGTACCGCGCTGGTGTTCGTGGAAACGGCCCCCGGAAAGTTCGCCCCCCGACTCGTGCGACTGGGGGCGTCGGACTACGACTACGCCGAGGTCCTGTCGGGACTCACGGAAGGGGAGAAGGTGGCCACGCTTGCCGTGCAGTCGCTGCAGGCCAAGCGTGATCAGCAGAACGATCGCTTCCGCAGCATGACCGGTGCCGGTGGCATGCCGGGTGTGCAGCGCACCGGTGGTTCGGCGGGGGGCGGCGCGGCCGGTGGCGCTGGTGGTGGAGCGGCCGGTGGAGCCGCCGGTGGCGCGCCGGCCGCTGGCGGCGGGCGTCCCGGCGGTCGCTGAGCATGGTCTACGCCGAAACCGTTCGCGTGGCGTTAGGAGCGCTCCGGGCCAACAAGCTCCGCTCCGTCCTCACGATGCTCGGCATCGTGATCGGGGTCGGTGCCGTGATCGCGATGGACGGGATCGGCCGCGGTGCGCAGGAGTCGATCAAGGATCGCATCACCGCGCTCGGGACCACCCTCCTCACCGTCACACCGGGACAGGTGCGCGGCATGGGGGGCGTGGCGTCGGAAGCCGATCGCGCCAAGCTCACCATGGACGACGCGGCCGCGCTCGAAGAGCAGTCCACGCTGGTCACGGCCGTCCAGCCCGAGATGTCCCGCCAGCTGCAGCTCCAATTTCAGGCGAAAAACGCCAGCACACAGGTGGTCGGCACCTCGGCCAACTACCTCGAGGTGCGCAAGTACGAACTGCTGGGCGGCCGGATGTTCTCCACGCAGGAGGACCTCGGCAAGCAGCGCGTGGCCGTGGTCGGACCGGCCGTGCTGACCAATCTCGGCATCGAGAACCCCGAGGCGATCATCGGTGAGGCGGTCCGTATTCGCGGGATCCAGTTCACGGTCATCGGCGTGCTCAAGTCGAAGGGGCAGACGTCGCCCTTCCAGAACCCCGACGATCAGGTCCTGATCCCGCTGAACACGGCGCGCTTCCGGGTGCTGGGCACCGACCGGATCCGCTCGATTTCCGTGCTGGCCGTCTCCGAGGAGCGGATCCCCGAAGCCATGGCGGAGATCCAGAAGATCCTGCGCCGTGAGCATCGCCTGCCGCGCGAGCGGGACGACGACTTTACCATCCGGAATCAGGCGGACTTCCTGACCACGTTCGCCGAGACCAGTAAGGTGTTCGGATCGCTACTGGCCGGGATCGCGGCGGTCTCGCTGCTGGTGGGCGGCATCGGCATCATGAACATCATGCTGGTGTCGGTGACCGAACGGACGCGGGAAATCGGCGTCCGGAAGGCGCTCGGGGCGACCGGGGCGAACATCCTGTTCCAATTCCTCATCGAGGCCGTGGTACTCTGCCTGCTGGGGGGAGCCATCGGCGTGGCGGTGGGCAGTGGAGGGGCCATGCTGATCAGCCGTCTGTTCGCCTGGAATACGTCGATCAGTTCGCAGTCGATCGCGATGGCCTTCGCATTTTCGGCCGTGGTGGGGGTGGTGTTCGGGGTGTGGCCCGCCCGGCGGGCCTCCAAGCTGGATCCCATCATGGCGCTCCGGTACGAGTAGAGGCCGAGCGGGTAGCGGGATCGGGGACGCGCCGTGGTAGATTCCGGTTTCGTCCCAAATCATGACTAACGAGCCTAGCATCCCGGACGCGGCCGCTGCCGCCTCTGCATCAACGCCTGAGCCGACGACCGGCTCTCCTGCCGAACCGCGCCCATCCGACGCCATCCGGCATCCCACGGGCGCGTCGTCCAGCCCTGCGGCGGCGCATGACGCCGCCAGCGCACCGTTGGGCGCCGAGATCCATTCGAACACCGGCATGTTTCCGGTGCAGTCACCGCTCCGGAAGGACGGGCACCATCAGAATCCCACGGGCAAGCGCCTGGCGATTCTAACGCTGACGGCGCTCGGTGTGGTGTACGGCGACATCGGTACCAGTCCGCTGTATTCCATCAAGGAATGCTTCAGCCCGATGTACGGGCTGCAACCCACCCGCGAGAACGTGTTCGGTATCCTCTCGCTGATCGTGTGGGCGCTCACCTTGGTGATCACGGTGAAGTACGTCAGCTTCGTCCTGCGGGCCGACAATCGCGGCGAGGGCGGTCAGTTCGCCATGCTTGCGCTCATCTTCCCGCGCGGTACCCCGCAGAGCTTTCGACGCGGGGGCCTGTTCGTGGCACTCGCGCTGTTCGGCACGGCCCTGCTATACGGCGACGGCATCATTACGCCGGCCATGAGCGTGCTCGGGGCCATGGAAGGGCTTGAGATCGCCGTGCCGAGTGTAGCGCAGTACATCGTGCCGATCACGCTGGTGATCCTGACGTCGCTGTTCGCGGTGCAGCGATTCGGCACGGATCTGATGGGCAAGGCCTTCGGTCCAATCATGTTGCTGTGGTTCATCACGATCGCCGCCCTCGGCGTGCGCGAACTGATGCAGTCGCCGTGGATTCTGGGCGCAGTGAACCCCATGTACGCCGTGCATTTCGTCCAGCTGCATGGCTCGCTGGCGTTCTTCGTGCTCGGCTCCGTGGTGCTCGTCATCACCGGCGGTGAAGCGCTGTACGCGGACATGGGCCACTTCGGCATCCGTCCGATTCGCGCGGCGTGGCTGCTCC
>CANJOX010000121.1 GCA_947475795.1 Gemmatimonadota bacterium | reverse complement strand
CGGTCGCCGTCGCCATCCGGGAGAAGGGGTGCACCAGTAAGTCCCGAAACGACGACATAGGCCAGGGATCGCTGAACGCAGCCGACTCGATACCTGCCATCGCGGCGAGGTCGGCGGCGGCGCTCGGCCGGATCGTGACGGCGACGGTCATGATTCGTTCCCCGCCGAGGAGAGACGCGTACCGTGCGTCGCCTCCCACTTCACCTGCGCCTCCGCCAGACGACCGTAGTCGGGTTCCCATCCCGCGAGCGCGACGGGCGTCTCCCAGCAGACCGCCGTCACCCGTACCAGCAGAGCGGCCGCAGGGTGGACCGCGCGCACGGCGCGATCATGCGCGGGCAGCGTCCCGACAGCGAGCAACGAGCCCTCCGCGGCGAGCGCGTCGAGTTGCGCCACGGTGTGGCGCTGCGGCGCACTCATCGCACGCACCATCGCGTCGTCGCCGATCCATACCGGCTGGGCATATCGCTCCCCACGCAGCGCGTCGCTATGCACCAGATACGGGCCGGACGGGACCGACCCGACGGCGTCAGCCGCCGCCAGCACCAGCGACGAGACGGCGTACAGTGGGATACCGCCCCCGTGGGCGAGCCCCTTCGCGATCGAGGCCGCTATCCGCAGCGACGTGAAACTCCCTGGCCCGGATCCGCACACGATGCCGGCGAGTCCGCCAATCTGGACACCCACGTCAGCAAGCACACCCATCGCGGCCGGAAACAGCTGATCCTCGCGACCGACCCCCATGGCGACCGGACGTGAAGCGAAGCACTGCCCGGCGGCGACAAGTGCGACGGAGCCGGCTGCGGTGGATGCCTCAAGCACGAGGAACGGCCGGCCGGGATCGGTGCCGTGGGCGGGGATGGGGACGGTCATGGAGAGAGTTTAGCGTCGGCGACGGCGCTACCCCAGTGCCGGTTCGCGAAGAGTCGCTGGGTCAGGCCAGCAACCGACTACGCCACCGCAGCGACCGGAGCGAACCTGGCCGGCATCGCGTGCAGGTCAGGGAACGGTGTACCGCCCGTGTCAGCGAGCGCGGCGAACGTGCCCTGCTCGGCGAGCATCGCCGCGGCGTCGAAGACCGCCGGATCGAATGCCGTGCCGCGATCGCGCCGCATCAGGTCCAGCGCGCTCCCCACCGGCAGTCCTGCTCGATACGGGCGGTCGGCCGTTAAGGCCTCGTAGACATCGGCAACCGCCAGAACCCGCGCCATCGGACCGAGCTGGGAAGCGGACAACTGCCACGGATACCCCGTTCCGTCTAGACGCTCGTGATGCTGCGACGCTTCGGCTGCGAAACCGTGGAATGCGGCGACCCGCCCGAGGATGTCCTTCGACCAACGGGGATGCTTGCGCACCTCGACCAACTCCGCGTCCGTCAGTCGTCCTGGCTTGTCGAGAATCCGATTCGAAACGCCCAGTTTCCCGATGTCGTGCAGCAGCCCGCCGCGGAGGAGATCACGACGGGTATCCGCGTCGGCCCCCATCGCGCCGGCGATGCAGACCGCGAAGCTCGCCACGTTCGTCGAATGGCGTGCGGTGAACGGCGTCTTCGCGTCGATGACGGCCGAGAAGGCGTACGCAATCCGGTCGACGCGCTCGTCGGTGGCCTGCAACGGCTCACTGCCCGGCTCCAGCGCGAGCACGCGGCTCTCGAGGGCCACGTCGTCGGCCAGCATGCGCCACCACGCGTGATCGCCTTGCCAGGTGGTCAAGAGGTCAACCAATCGCGGCTCGAACCAACGGCCGCGTCGCTGCCGTGCCATCGCCATCGCCGTCGTGAGTCCCTCTTCGCTCCACTGTACCTCGACCGTCTGGGCGAGCAAGAGGATCCGCGAGAGCAACGGTATCTCATCGCCGGCCAGACCGGCCGGATGGCCCAGTCCACACCAGTGCTCGTCGACGTGCCCGATGGCCTCGCTGGTCGCGAGCGGGAAGCCCAGCACGAGGGCAATCTGCGCACCACGCTCACAACGCGTCTGGATGATGTCCCGCGTCATGGATGGAGTGCGCGCAATGCGCAGAAAGTGCGACAGCCGCGCCACTGGATTCCTGCCGATCCCGCAGTTCCGCGCCGTCCGCATGGCGAGCTTCCAGCGATCATGCCAATCGACCAGTCGCATATCGCGCTTGACCCGCTGATCGTCACTGCCGAAGAGGGCGGATAACCGCGCCGCGTTGCTCGAGCAGCCGGAGTCCTTGAGCAGCGCGGCGTAGTACAGCGCCGCCAGCGTCTCCTCGGGTAGAGCCAGTTCACGGCCCACGCGCATGGCGATCAGCGCCGTGCGTAACGTGTGTCCCGGGCGCTGTCCCTCAGTGAGGTCGAGCGCATACGTCAACGCCGAAATGACCTCGGCAAGGCGAACGACGGCGTCGCGTCGGACAGTAGCAGGCATGAGCGCAGGTGAGAGTGCCGGGGACGCACCGGAGAATCCGCCGCGCGAGTAACCCCCGACAGACGACCCGTTGGGGAGGACGGTCACCCGCCTCCCCGCCGATCGCGGTCAGCGCAGCGTCGGCGCGTGAATACGCAGGAGCCGACGGTCCGCATGCTCGGGATCGTGTGCCAATCGGAGTTGAATCGTGTGCGGGGGCAACGTGTTCACCGCGCGATCGGGCCACTCGACCAGCAGCACCGAGGCGGTATCGACGAGTTCGTCCCAGCCCAGCAGCTCCAATTCAGCGTCGGACCGAAGACGGTACAGGTCGGCATGTACCACCACCCCATGCGGAGCGTCATACTGTTGGATCAGTGAGTAGGTCGGACTCGTCACCGATTCACTCGATACCACGCCGATGCCCTCGCAAATGGCGCGCACGAGCGTCGTCTTGCCTGCACCGAGATCACCTTCCAGCGTGATCACCACCGGTCGTGCAAGCACGGCCCCCAGAGCACGCCCCCACACCTCGAGCGCAGCGCGATCCGGTGCCCTCGGCGCGCCGCGCCCCAGCAGGTAGGCGAGAGTATCAGCGGCCACGCTTGCCACCCATTCGCCGCAGCGGGGCACTGCCAGGCGGACGTTTGGCCACCGCCGCGTTGCCCCGGGCCTGTTCCGGCTTCTCGCCGAGGGCGGTGCGCACCTCGAAGAGCTGGTCGCGAAGACGCGCCGCCGCCTCGAAGTCCAGCGCGATCGCCGCCTCCCGCATCGCGACCTCAAGCTCACCGACCAGCGTCAGGAGATCCTCGCGCGAGCGCGCGGCGCCCTCACCGCCGATGCGCTTCGTCGCCGGTGCGACCTCGTCGTGCGGCGCCCGCGCGTCTGCCACACGCGTAATCAGCCGAACGTCGTCGATGCTCTTGAGCACGCCATGTGGCGTGATCCCGTGGAGCTCGTTGTGTTCGCGCTGGATCTGCCGACGGCGATCGGTCTCACCAATGGCCCGCTGCATCGATCCCGTCATGCGATCCGCATACAGGATCGCCATCCCGTTCAGATGTCGCGCCGCGCGCCCGATCGTCTGAATGAGCGAGCGATCACTGCGCAGAAAGCCTTCCTGATCCGCATCCAGAATCGCGACGAGAGAAACCTCCGGCATGTCGAGTCCTTCACGCAGCAGGTTGATGCCGACCAGTACGTCGAACTCACCCAACCGCAGACCGCGCACAATTTCCATGCGCTCAATCGCGTCGATATCTGAGTGCATGTAGCGCACACGCACCCCCATCTGCTGCAGGTAGTCCGTGAGGTCCTCCGACATGCGTTTGGTGAGCGTCGTCACGAGGACGCGTTCACCCTTGCGCTCTCGCACGCGGATCTCATGCAGCAGGTCATCCACCTGCCCCTTCACCGAGCGGATTTCGATCACTGGATCCAGCAGTCCCGTCGGACGGATCACCTGTTCAACCACGACGCCTTCGGACAGCTGCAGTTCGAGTTCGCCGGGGGTCGCCGACACATTGACGAGGCGCGGGACGAGTTGCATGAACTCATCGAACACCAGCGGACGATTGTCGAGCGCGCTGGGCAGGCGGAATCCATAGTCCACCAGTGTCAGCTTCCGGGCGCGATCGCCGTTGTACATCCCACGGATCTGCGGCAGCGACACGTGCGACTCATCCACGACCACCAGATAGTCGTCCGGAAAATAGTCGAGCAGACAGGCCGGACGCTCGCCCGCCTGACGGCCGCTAATGTGGCGAGAGTAGTTCTCGATGCCCGCACAGGTGCCGATCTCCGCGAGCATCTCGAGGTCGAAGTTGGTCCGCTGATCGAGCCGCTGTGCTTCAAGCAGCTTCCCCTGCGTCCGCAGCTCGGCGAGACGCTCCGCCAGCTCCTCGCGGATGGCGACGCTCGCCCGTTCGATCGTCGGCCGGTTGGTGATGAAGTGCTTGGCCGGATAGATGGCCATCCGTTCGAGCGTCGAAATCGTCTCGCCCGTCAGCGGATCGATCTTGGAAATGCGCTCGATCTCGTCGCCCCACAACTCGAGACGGACGGCCTGCTCCTCATAGGCCGGATAGATTTCCACGGTGTCGCCGCGCACGCGGAATGTACCGCGATCAAACGCCACATCGTTGCGCAAATACTGAATGCCGACCAAGGCGCGGAGAATGTCGTCCCGCGCGATTTCCTGTCCCTTCGACAGCGCGACCATCCGCTCGCGGTAGGACACGGGATCGCCGAGACCATAAATCGCGGACACGGTGGACACGATCACTACGTCATCGCGCTCCATGAGCGACGAGGTCGCCCGCAAGCGCAGCCGGTCGATGTCCTCGTTGATGCTCGCGTCTTTCTCGATGAACGTATCGCTCGACGGGACGTACGCCTCGGGCTGGTAATAGTCGTAGTACGAAATGAAGTACTCGACCGCATTGTTGGGGAAGAAGGATTTGAGCTCCCCGTACAGCTGCGCCGCGAGCGTCTTGTTGTGCGACAGCACGAGAGTCGGCCGGCCCCATTGGGCAATGACATTGGCCATGGTCATCGTCTTGCCGGAGCCCGTCACACCGAGCAGTGTCTGGAACCGGTCACCGCGCGCGAGTCCGGCGGAGAGCTCCGCGATGGCGCGCGGCTGATCGCCGGCGGGCTCGAAAGGACTCTGAAGACGAAACGGGGCAGGCATGGTGATAATATAGCCGACGCCGGTCTTTCTTCGGGCACGGCTCTCCCGCGACCGTAAAGCCGCGTTACGCGTCCGAGGTAATCTTCTCGCGGCGCGACACGGCCGCGATTCCCTTCACACGTCGGGCGGCCTTCATGATACGCTCGAGGTGTGCGAGGTTCTCGACCTCCACCATCGCAGCCCCGGTGACCTTACCGTCCGTCGTCTTGAGCTCAAGGCTCTTGATGTCGGTGCCGGTGGCACTCACAGCAGCGGCCACGTCAGCGTACAACCCCCGTCGGTCCGTGCCCTCCATGGCCAGCCGGACAACGAAGCGCTCGCCGGCCATCTCGTGCCAGTCGATGTCGAGGCGACGCTCCGGCTCATGCGCCAGCAACAGCAGGTTGGGGCAATCCCCGCGGTGGATACTGACGCCTCGTCCGCGCGTCACGTAGCCGACCACCTTGTCGCCGGGCACCGGCTGGCAGCACTGCGAGTACCGCACCAGCAAGCCGTCGGCCCCCTGGATGCGGATCCCCTTCCCCGTCCCCCGCACTCGATCGACAATGCGCTCGAAGGTCGTGGGCTTCACCACGGGCTCGGCGGTCTCGAGTTCCGGGTGAATCGCCTTCAGCACCTGCAGCACATGGACGTCGCCGGCACCGATGGAGGCGATCAGGTGCAACGTATCCTTCAGCTTCAAGAGCCGTGCGATTGGCTGCAGGCCCGCGTCGTCGATCTTCGGCAGGCGACGCCGACGCAACTCGCGCTCAATGATCTCGCGGCCGAGCCGCATGGCCGACGAGCGCTCCTCCAGCCGCAGCATCTGGCGGATCTTGTGGCGCGCCCGCCCCGTCCGCACATGCGCGAGCCAGTCCCGGCTCGGCTTGGCGTTCGGATTGGTCAGTACCTCGACCGTCTCCGAATTCTTGAGCTCGCGCGAGAGCGGCGCGATCCGCCCGTTCACCTTCGCGCCGGCGCAATGCGCACCGACCTGTGTATGCACGGCGAACGCAAAATCCAGCGGTGTCGCCCCCTTCGGCAACTGAATCACGTCGCCGGTCGGAGTAAACACGAAGATCTCGTCCTGATACAGATCGAGCTTCAGGAACTCGAGGAACTCGCCCGGCGTCTCCGCATCGAGTTGCAGTTCCAGCACCTGCCGGAACCAGGCGAGCTGCTTGTCGAGCTCGTCCGCGTTGCGCGTGGATTCCTTGTACAGCCAGTGTGCGGCAATGCCGAAATCGGCCGTTCGGTGCATGTCCCGCGTGCGGATCTGGATTTCGAACAGCTGCCGCCCCGGACCGAAGACGGTCGTGTGCAGCGACTGATAACCGTTGGACTTCGGCTGGGCGATGTAATCCTTGATGCGCTCCTGCACCGGCGTCCACCCGTCGTGGATCACGCCAAGCGCGTGATAGCACTCGAGCACATTGGGGACGATCACACGGATGGCGAGCAGATCGTAGATGTCCTCATAGGGACGATCCCGTTGCTGCATCTTCTTGTAAATCGACCACAGGTGCTTCGGGCGTCCCGTGACCTCAACACCCACGATGCCGGCATCGCTCAGCCGTTTTTCGAGCGGATCGCGCAGCTGGGCGATGAACTGTTCACGCTCCGTCCGCTTGGCCGCGACCAGCCGGGCGAGGCTCTTGTAGGCTTCCGGCTCCAGATGCTTGAAAGAAAGATCCTCAAGCTCCCAGCGCACCTTCGCCATGCCGAACCGATGCGCCAGCGGGGCGTACAGATCACGCGTTTCCTGTGCAACCCGCCGGCGCTTGTCGGGCGCCAACCAATCGAGCGTCCGCATGTTGTGCAGCCGGTCGGCAAGCTTGATCAGGATGACGCGGGCGTCCTTCGCGATGGAGAGCAGCAGCTTGCGGTAATTCTCGACCTGCCGCTCTTCACGGGAGGACAGCGGCAGATTGGCGATTTTCGTCAGCCCGTCGACGATCTGGGCAATTTCAGAACCGAACTCGCGTTCGACGTCCTGCACCGTGATGTCGGTATCCTCGACGATGTCGTGCAGAAGACCGCTCGCGACGGTGATCGTGTCGAGCTGCAAGTCGGCGAGGATCCGCGCCACCTCGACGCAGTGGGAGACATACGGCTCTCCCGAGTGGCGCACCTGACCGGCGTGCGCAACCTCGGAGAAGCGGTACGCGCGCACGAGCAACTCGTGGTCAAGCCGATCGTACGCCGCATCGGCACTCGGACCGAACCCGGGAATCATCTCGTGCAACGCGATCGTAGTCACAACAGCCCCGCCTCCGCAAAACTGACGTACCGCCCACGACCTACGATAATGTGGTCGTGTACAGGAATATCGAGCAATCGCCCCGCCGCCACCAACTGTTCGGTCACGGCCCGATCCTCCGCCGACGGCGTGGGATCGCCGCTCGGATGGTTGTGCACCAATATGACGGCCGCCGCACGTTCTGCGATGGCCTCACGGAAGACTTCTCTCGGATGTACGAGCGAGGAATTGAGGAGCCCCCGTGTGATGAGGACATCCCGCTCCAACCGATGCTGGGCATCCAGAATGGCGACATGAAACTCTTCGACCGGTGCCTCCTGTAAGCGGGGGGCGAACACGGCCGCGACATCACGTGGTCCGCGGAGCGGTACCCCCGCCTCCCTTGCCTCGCCCGCCATCCGACGGCCGAGTTCGAGCGCCGCGTGAATTGCGGTCGCACGCGCCCGTCCAACCCCACGAACCCGGGTTAGTGCCGCCAGTGGCATGGACCCAAGCCTGCCCAAGGATCCTCCCGCCTGTTCGAGCACGAGTTGAGCGCAGGCGATGGCCGACGATCCTCTGCCGCCGGATCCGAGGACCGTTGCGATGAGTTCAGCGGAACTCAAGGCGTGGGCCCCAAGCGCCCTCAACCGCTCCCGAGGACGATCGGCCACCGCCATCTCGAGGATCCTCATGGCAGCGGCTGACGACGGGTTGGGGAAATCGTGCATGGTGTGTCTCCGCGGGAAGGTATGATCGAAACCTCCCGGTAGGATGCCACGGCGCCGTGTCGTCGGCGGTATCTCCGCGCCGCAGCCAGTACCCGCGCGACGTCCCGCAGTGCGGGCGAATCCGGTGCGCTGTTCGCCTCCAGAGGTAGGGCGCCAGACGTAGGGCGCCAGGCGGTCTTGAACGCACAGAAGCCCCCGCCACCGAGATCCGTAAGGACTGGTGACGGGGGCTTCGCAAGGTGCCGGCATCGGCCTACTCTCCCGCGGTCTCTCGACCGGAGTACCATCGGCGCTGCTTGGCTTAACGACCGTGTTCGGGATGGGAACGGGTGTGGCCCAAGCGCTCTAGATGCCAGCGATTTCGGTGTGCACGTTCGTGCGAAATCGGGTGGAACGGGTCGATCAAATTTCAAGGCCTCGCTGACGCCCGGGGCGTCGCGCGCTTTGACAACGGATCGGGAAGTGATCTTGGGGCGTCGTCGCCGCAGGGGCGAAGCGACGCATGACGTGCGTATGTTCTGCGAATTCCCTGCTTGTGTGTTGCTTGGTCCCCTGGAAAAACCAGGGGGGAGTCAAGCCGCACGGGCGATTAGGACAGCTGCGCTCGGAACACCTCGCGGCGCTTCCACGTGCTGCCTATCGACGGAGTAGTCTCCTCCGGCCCTTTAGGGAGCTCAAGGCTCCAGGGAGAATTCATCTTGGGGGGCGCTTCCCACTTAGATGCTTTCAGCGGTTATCGCCACCGATCATCGCTACCCGGCGTT
>CANJOX010000120.1 GCA_947475795.1 Gemmatimonadota bacterium | reverse complement strand
GCGATCCGCGCGCAGCGCCGCAACGGCGCCGTGCTCACGGTGCTCGAGGGGGACAGCGGGCGCAGTGGCGCCGTGCTCGAGGGAGCGGCGTCCGGCGGCACGTGGCGGTCGATCGGCCACGGAACGCCGTGGAGCGCAGGGCCGGACGTGCTGGCCGCCGCCGGGGCCGTGGCCAGCGCTGCACAGCGGACCGGGCAGGCGGTGCTACACGACGGGCCGGGAGCCGCGACCCAGCTGTTCGTGGAACCGCTCGTGGCGCCGATCGCGCTGCACGTGATCGGCGCCGGTCGAGGGGCCGAGGCGTTCGCGCACTTTGCGCAGACGCTGGGGTGGGGCGTCACCGTGATCGACCACCGGCCGGCGGCGCTGGCGGGGTTGCCGCTCCCCGCAGGCGTGGCCACGCAGGTGGTGCGGGCCGACGACGCGGCGGCGCTGGCGGCGGTCGTGGCCGCGCTGCCGCACGACGGGCGCACCGCCGTGGCGCTGCTGTCGCATCAGTTCGCCGTGGACTCGGCGTGGCTGGCGGCACTGCTGCCGCTGCCGCTGGCCTATGTGGGCGTGCTGGGCTCACGGAAGCGCGCGGCCCAACTGCTCGCGGCGGTGGAGGCGCAGCTGGCCGCGCAGGGCACGGTCCTGACCGACCGCATGCGACACCGGCTGCACGCCCCGATCGGGCTCGATCTGGGCGGCGAGACGCCGGCCTCGATCGCCCTGTCGGCGGTCGCGGAGATCGAGGCGGTGATCCACGGGCGCCCGGCGGGCTTTCTGCGGGAACGCCAGAGTCCGATCCATACCCGCACCCCGTCCCCGGCCTTGGTCGATCCCGCGGTGGTCGAGCCGGTGTTGGTCGATCCCGTGCGCGACGCCACGGACGCGGCCAACTGAGCGGCTCGGCGGAGGTGACGGCACCCCGAACCACAGTGTCCCGCGCCGCGACCCCCCGCGCCGCGGGGCTGGTGCTGGCGGCCGGCGGGTCACGCCGGCTGGGCACGCCGAAGCAGTTACTGGCCACGGCGCACCGCGACGACGGCGCGACGCTGGTGGAGCGTGCGGCCCGGGCCCTGCTGGACGCCGGCTGCACACCGGTGCTGGTGATTGTGGGGAGTTCTGGGCACGCTGTACGTGATGCTGTCTCGATGCTGCCGGTTCAGTGTGTCGAAAACAGCCACTGGGAGCGGGGGATGGGCACCTCGATTGCGTGCGGCGTTCAACGCTTGGCGGCGCCTGAATTCGGCCCCATCGACGCCGTCCTGATCGTCTCCTGCGACATGCCCAGCGTGACGACCGCGCATCTGCGGGCCCTGATCGACGCCGCCCCGACCGGTGGCGAGCGAGTGGCGTCCGCCTACGCCGGACCGGACGCCGACGCGGACGCCGAGCCGGTGCGGGGGATTCCGGCGCTTCTGCCGCGCGCCGACTGGGAGGCGCTGGCCGCCCTCGACGGCGACCAGGGGGCCCGCGCCCTGTTGCGGCAGGCGCAGACCCGCACCGTCCTGTTGCCGCACGGCACCTTCGATCTGGACACGCCGGCGGACGTGGACCGCTGGCGCCGTGCCGTTACCGAGGGGCGGCCGCCAGCGCCGTGATGATGCGCACCAGCGCGGCGACGTCGCGCAGGTCGAGCACTTCACCCGGCGTGTGGGAGTAGCGCCCCGGCCACGAGAGGCCGACGTTCGGGCCGCCGTAGGGGGCGATCGCGGATCCGTCGGTGGAGCCGTGCGTGGTGCCCAGCTGGACCGGGATCCCCTGCGCCCGCGCCACGGCCAGCACCCGGGCCCGTTCGGCCGGCGGTGAGATGGCGCCGTCATCGAGTCCCCGCAGCACGAAGCCCTTCCCCAGCGGCGCGTAGGCGAAGGCCGGATTTTCGAGCGGCGTGTCCGAGGACACGAAGGTGTCCACGCTGTAGATGCGCTGCAGCGAGCGGCCGTGTTCGGCGCCGAACGCCCCGGCGCCCAGCAGGCCGCCTTCCTCGCGCACCGACCACACGAACAGCACCTTGCGCGCCAGCGTGTTCGGATCGAGGCGCTGGACCGCGTGCAGGAGGGCGGTGGAGCCGGTGCGATCGTCGCTGCCACGGCCGGTGAGGCGCGTGCCGGCGTCCCCGGGGGCGCCGAGTCGCGCGGCGCGCTTGTAGCCGGTGACGGCGCTGCCCACGCGCACGCCGGCCGCCACGAGGGCGGCGGAGTCCATACCAAACCACGCCGTGCTCACC
This sequence comes from Gemmatimonadota bacterium, assembly GCA_947475795.1. Next base: position 6,589 of record CANJOX010000120.1, on the reverse strand, counting down.
GCCGGCGCTTTCACGCGGGCGGAGTCGCGCGGCACGAACACCCCGCGCAACGAGGCCGGCGCCTCGGCGGCGCCGGGACCCGTCCCGGTGCGATCGAAGTGCAGCGCGGCCGGCTGCCCTTCCCACGCGCTGGGGACCACCCCGCCGCGTCGCGCCAGCCGCACGGTGCCGTCGCGGGCGATCGCTTCCACCTCGAACGACACCTCGTCCATGTGCGCGATGAAGGCGATCGTGTCACGCTCGGGGCCGGCGGCCACGATGAGATTGCCGGCGCTGTCCACCGTGGCGCGGGCCTTGGCCCACGCCGGGAGCAGCGCCGTGATGGCCTCACGCACGCGCCATTCATGTCCCGGGACCCCGGGGAGGTCGGCGATGGTCACGAACGTCTTTTCGATGGCGTCGTACGCGTCGCGACGCGGGGTGCGGGCGCGCACCGTATCAAGCGGCGGCGCGAGCAGCGCGGGGGCGGCCGTCGCCCCCGAGGCGCGGGCGGCTTCCGCCAGCACCCCCCGGATCGCGGCCGCATCGATCGACTCCACCAGCGAGCCGGCGTAGCGCACCGCGGGGGACACGAGCCGCACGCTGTCGAGACCGGTCGAGGCGATCACGCGGCTGAGCTGGCGACGCGGCGCCCCCAGCCGGGCGACGGGGACCGTGGTGGCACTGCCGGTGGCGCGCCCCTCATCGAGCAGCGTGAGGGCGTCGAGCCGACCCACACGCGCCACGACGGCGGCCAACCCCACCCAGCCGAAGCTGCGCTGCGACGAGAGCACGTAGATCGTTTCGCCGGGCTGCGTGGCGGCCGTGGCGGCGGCGCCCGCACTGGCCACGGCGGCGCAGCTGGCCCGCGCCCCGGCCGCGGGGCCGGCGGCGTGTCCGGCGTACGTCCACACCGGGCGTGCGGCGACGACGGGGTCGAGCAGGGCGATGCCGAGGGCCTCCGTCTGCGCTTTCGTGCCGGTGCCCACGTCGACCCAGAGCTGGTCCACACCGACCACCGTGGTGTCGCCGCGGTGCTGGCGGGAAAAGTGCCCGTTGGCGATGGCGACCACGCCGGTGACTTCACCGCGGGCGGTGAGGATGCGCAGCTGGTGCGCCTCGTGGAACTGATCCCAGAGGGGATGGGCCGCGACGCCGGTGCGATGGAGCCGTACGTAGCCCTGCTCAGTGATGCCGCTGACCACGAACGCCGGGACGTCCATCGCGCAGGCGACCATGCGGCGCGGCGATCCGCGACCGACTCGGCGGACCAGATTGCCCATGCTGTCGCGGGTCCACCCCGGCAGGAGCGGCGCCAGGGCGTCGAGTGCATGCGACTCCCCACTGGGGGGAGCGGCCAGCGCGATCCACCGCGCCACGGATTCAGCGAGCGCGCCATCGGACGACGCCGAGGCCGGCGACGCGGGCTGCGCGGCCAGTGGCGTGGTCGGCACGCTGACAGACGCGACGGCAACGGAGGCCGCCGCAGCGCAGACGCGCGGCAGACGGCGGAGGGCGGACGAACGGAGCACGGCAGATCCCGGGTCAACGGTGGACACAACATTCCCGCACCCTGCAAATCGGCGGCCTCGACGGCCGGCCGGCAAGGCCACCGTGCAGGAAAACAGACCGGGGCGCCATCGACATGGCGCCCCGGTGATCACGCGCTGCGGTGCGCGGCGGTCAGTTGCCGGGCGGGACCGGCGGCTGGCCGGGTTCATCGCCGCGACGCATCCGCGGCATCGCGCCACCCTGCGGACCGCCGGGCATCATACCGGGCATCATGCCGGGCATCATGTCCGGGCCCATACGGCCACCGCGAGCGCGGTCCCCACCGCGATTCATCCCACCGCGATTCATACCGCCGCGGGCACCACCCTGCCGCATACCGCCCTTCCCCATGCGCCCCGCACGGGCGGCGCCCATCCGTCCACGCAGGGCGCGGCGCAGGTTGTCGACCTTCGTCTTCTGCGCCGGCGTCAGCACACTGCGCACGTCCTGCCGCACCTTGAGACGCGCCACCAGCGCTTCATTCCGCGCGCGGCTCATCTTGTCGAGCGCCGCCCGCGCGCCGGCGAGGTTGCCGTCGCCCTGCATGGCCTCCATCAGATCGGCCCGCGCACGCATGAGGTCGGGGGCGTTCGACTTGGGCTGCGGCGCGGCCTGCAGCGCTTCGAGCCGCGTCACCTGCTCGTCCGTGAGCTCGAGCGCCTGCCGTGCCCGCAGCAGCAGCGCGGCGGGATGACCGCCGCCACCGCGCTGTGCGCGGCCCTGTGCGCCAGGCCCCTGCTGGCGGTCGCCGCGATCGGGTTGCGGCATGGTGCGACCGGCGGCCGGCGCCGGCGCGGTGGCCGCGCGGGGGCGCGGCGCGGGACGAGTCTGCGATGAGAGCACGGCCGGCACGAGCGCACTCACCGCAAGGGCGAGGGCAATGGAACGCGAGATGATGCTGCGCATGGATCGGTCTCCGATATAGGCCACGTTCGCCGAACTGGCGCCCGTTTCATCCCATTGGACGCCTGCACCGCCGCGATGTTAATCGCCGTCGTCACGCCCGTCACGCGGCGCATCCCCTGTCCAACGGCCGCGGCCGTTCCTGCGTCTCCGGGGTAGACGCCCTGCGCGCGCGGGTGCACTCTCGTCTACATACGCGTCTTCGAATCTCTGCGCGTGCCGTGGTCGGGCACGCGATGCCGTACGCCGGCCCTGCGCGCCCCACCCTGTCCCCGCCCCGACCCGCCCGTGGGAAGCTGGCTCGAATCCGTCACCACGTTGCTCTTCAAGTATCCCCCGCGCGTCTTCGCACGGGGGGATCTGGTGATGGCACCCGTCGTCCCGACGGCGGTCGTGGCGGTAGCGGCAGTCTGTATGGTGGCCGTGGTGCTGGTGGCCTACGCGCGGGTGCGCACGCTGCGCCCGGCCGACCGCGCGCTCCTGGGGACGCTGCGCGCGCTGGCCCTGCTGCTGGTGCTGGGGTGTCTGCTGCGTCCGGGGCTCGTGATTGCCAGCGCCGTCCCACAGCGCAACGTGCTGGCGGTGGTGATGGATGACTCCCGGAGCATGCGGATCCGCGACGTGGACGCCGCCACGCGCACCGCCGCGGTGCAGCAGCTGTTCGCCGATACCGCCCCGCTGAGCAAGAAACTGGCGGACAAGTTCGCACTGCGCCGCTTCCGCTTCGCGGCCACGGCGTCCCCGGTGGCCGGCGCCGGCGCACTCACCGCCAACGGCACGCGCTCCGACCTCGCGCAAGCGCTCGCCGACGTGCGCGACGATCTGAACGGCATGCCGCTGGCCGGTGTCGTGCTCGTGTCCGACGGCGCGGACAACGGCAGCGGTGCCTTGGACGACGCCCTGCTGGCGCTGCGGGCACGCCGGGTGCCGGTGTTCACGGTGGGCGTGGGCACGGAACGATTCGCCCGCGATGTCGCCATCGAGCGCGTGCAGGCGCCGCGTCGCACCCTCGCCGGCGCCGCCAGCCTGGTGGAAGCCGACGTGCGCCTCCGTGGTGCCGGACGCACACCGGTCACGGTCACAGTGGAAGCCGATGGCCGCGTGGTCGCGACGGAAGCCGCCCGCAGCGGCGCGGCGGGCGAGCTCACCACGCTGCGCTTCCGTCTGCCGCCGTTGCCACCGGGCGTGCACCGGCTGGCCGTGCGCGCGAGCACGCTGCCGGACGAGATCGTGACGGAGAACAACGAGTGGCAAACCAGCCTCGAGGTACGCGCCGGTCCCGACCGCGTGCTCTATCTGGAAGGCGAGCCGCGCCCTGAATTCGCCTTCCTGCGCCGGGCCGTCGCCAACGACAGCGCCGTACAGGTGGTGGGGCTCATGCGCAGCGCCGAGCGCAAGTTCCTGCGCCTGGGGGTGCGCGACAGCCTGGATCTGTTGGGCGGCTTCCCCACCAGCCGCGACGAACTCTTCGGCTATCGCGCGATCATTCTGGGGAGCATCGAGGCGTCGTTCTTCACCGCCGAGCAGTTACGCATGCTGGCCGACTTCGTGAGCGTGCGCGGCGGCGGACTGCTGGTGCTGGGTGGACGCGCGTCGCTCTCCGAAGGTGGCTACGCCGGCACGCCGCTGGCCGACGTGTTGCCGGTCACCATCTCCGCCGGGAGCATCAACCTCGACGGTCCCGCCACGCCGGTGCGGGTGCGCCCCACGCGCACCGGCGACGTGCACGCCGCGCTGCAGCTCGGCGCCACACTCGCCGCCTCCCGCGCGCGCTGGGATTCGCTGCCACCGCTCACCACGGTAAACCGGCTCGGCGCGCTGCGCGCCGGCGCCACCCTGCTGCTGGCCGGTACCGCCGACGGAGGACGCAGCGACGTGCCCATTCTGGCGTGGCAACGCTACGGACGCGGCATGAGCGCGGTATTCGGTGTGCAGGACAGCTGGCTGTGGAAGATGGACACCAGCATCCCGGTGGACGACGTCACGCATCAGACGCTCTGGCGTCAGCTGGTGCGCTGGCTGGTGGACGACGCCCCGGCCCCGTTCGAAATCATAGCCTCGCCGTCGCGCGTGGCCCCGGGTGAACCGGTGTCGCTGCGGGCCCGGGTGAGCACGCCGTTTTTCGCTGACGTGAATGACGCCACGGTCGCCGTGACGATCACGTCGCCCACCGGCACCACGACCACCGTGCCGCTGGAGTGGACGCTACGTGACGACGGCACGTACGCCGCGCGCTTCACCCCCACCGACACCGGCCGCTACGTGCTCGACGCCACATCGGCGCGGGGACGCGACACGGTGCAGCGCGCCACGAGTTCGCTGCTCGTGGACGAGCGCGGCGCCGACGTAGCACAGGCGGAGCTGCGCACCGCGCTGCTGCGCCGCATCGCCGACGAAACCGGCGGCCGCTACTATCCGTTGGCGGACGCCGGCCAACTGGCCGAGGACGCGGTCTTTACCGACGCGGGTGTGACGGTGCGCGAAGCGAAGGATCTCTGGGACATGCCCGCGGTCTTCCTGCTGGTGGCGCTGCTGCTGGGCGCCGAGTGGGGCTATCGCCGATGGAGGGGACTGGCATGACGCGTCTGCTGGCGCAGTGCGCACGGACGCTCGCGCTGCATGGCGCGATGGCGCTGGCCATGGCGCTCCCGCTCCACGCGCAGCGCACGCACGTGCTGCTCGTGAGCGGCCTGTCGGGGGCGCCGTCGTTCAAGCGGTCATTCGAGGCATCGGCCCAATCGGTGCGCGATGCGGCGAAGAATCGCTGGGGAGTGCGTGATTCCAGTCTTATTGTGCTCACCGAAGACTCCGTGCGCACGGCGTTGTCCTCCGGACGATCCACGCGCGACAACATCGCGCGGGCCTTTCTCACGCTGTCCTCCCGCGTACGACCGGGCGACGTGCTGTTCGTGCTGCTGATGGGCCACGGCAGCGGCGAAGGGGCGCAATCGAAGGTCAACTTACCTGGCCCCGACGCCACGGCCGCCGAGTATGCGTCGTGGCTGGCCGGCTTCAGTCAGCAGCAGGTGGTGTTCGTGAACGCGGCCACCGGCAGCGGTGATTTCGTGCCCGTCCTCGCGGCGCCCAACCGCGTGATTGTCACGGCCACCAAAACCGCCAACGAACGCAACGAGTCGGTGTTCCTGCCGTTCTTCGCCGGCGCGCTGGGCATGGACGCCGCCGACGCCGACAAGGATGGCCGCCTGTCGGTGTTCGAAGTGTTCCGCTTCGCGCGCACCGAAGTGGGCAAGGTGTACACCAGCAGCAACCGCATGCAGACGGAACACGCGCTGGTGAGCGACTCGCTGTTGGCCGCGCGGGTGACGTTCGGCGCGACCGCCGCCGCGGCGGATCCGCGCCTCGCGGCGCTGATCGCCGAACGGCAGGCGCTGGAGTCGGCGGTCGCGTCGCTGCGCGCGAAGAAATCCACGATGACCACTGAGGCGTACGACGCGGAGCTGGAACGGCTGCTGCTGGCGCTGGCCGAGAAGACACAGGCGATCCGCGCGGCGGGAGGGGCCAAGTGAAGCGGTCAGCGTGGATGCTGGTGGCCTTGTCGGCGTTGTCACCGCTCGCGGCCTGCGGGCAGGATCGCGCCGCGGCACAACCCGCCGCTCGCGTGGCGCCACTGCCGCCGCGGGTGCCGGGCCCCGATCGCTGGGCCACGGAGATCGCCGCCGCCGAAGCGTCGACGCGGCGCGGCGACCGGCGTGATGCCACGATGCGCGCGCGTCGCATTACCACCACCTACGAACAAGGCGGCGCGCGCAACAGCGACGAGTACCTCTCGGCCGGTCGCGCCTACGTGCTGCTGGGCGTGGGCGATGCGCAGGCCGTACGCTCGGCACTGGCCGCGTTCGACCGCGCGACTGCGGCGGACTCGCTCAACTTCGACGCGCAGTTGCGGGCCGGTGAACTGTTCCTCGAGAAGTACAACGCGCCGGATGCGCGACTGTCGTTCGAAGGAATTCTGCGTCGCTCCCCCACCGACGCCAGGGCGCTGCTGGCGATGGCGCGGGTGGAGGAGTTCGAGGGGAAGGGCAACCCGATGGCGACGGCGCGTTTGAGCATCGCCAGCAATCCGCGCGATGCCGATGCGCTCGCGTTCGTGGCGAAGATGCATCGCGACGCCGAGTCGTACGATTCGGCGAAGGTG
>CANJOX010000119.1 GCA_947475795.1 Gemmatimonadota bacterium | reverse complement strand
TCGGCGTGCCACCGGCGCACGGCGGCCGCGGCCTCGGCATCACGCACGACAATGGCGTGCATGGTGGCGCCGAGGTAGCGCTCGACCAGCTTCGCCGCCTCGCCATCGGCGGTGAGGAAGTCGGTGAGCGGACCGAGCACCGCGCCTTCGCCGAAACGCTCGCGCTCCTTGAGCAGTTTGGCCGCCGACGGCGCCAGTCCCACGCGCTCGCGCTCGAGCGCCGCGAGGGCGTTCAGCCGCCCTTCCAGTGCCGTCCGGGCCTGGACCGCGCCGGCCAGCGCACTGCGCGCTTCGGCATCGGCGGTGCGCGCGGTCGCCGCGGCGAGGCGCGCGCCTTCGAGCGCGTGCAGCGCATCCTGCGCGTTGGCCTGCGTGATCGACACCTGTTCGCGGGCCGCGATCAGCTCGCGTTCCGTGACGTCGAGCGCGTCGGCCAGCTGCTGGCGCTCGATCTCGAGCGCCTCGCGGCGGTTGTGCGTTTCGAGATGTTCTCGCGAGGCGCCATCGCGATCGAGTTCGATGCGACGGGCCTGATCGCGGTGCTCGCGCACCTGACGCTCGAGCTGCTCGAGCACCGCACGCGACTGCTGCACCGCCTCCCGCGTGGTCTGCTCGGCCGCCAGGCGTTCCTGCAGCGCCTCGCCGGCGTCGGCCAGCTCGCGCTCGAGGGTGGCCCGATCGCCGATGGCGCGCTCGCGATCCTCGCGCAGACGACGGCCGAACGCCTCGTTCTCCTTGCGCTCCTCTTCCGCGCGCTGCCGGCGCATCGTGGTGCTGCGCTGACGCTCTTCGCTCACCGCGAGCTCGCGCTCCAGCTTCTGCGTTCTGTCACGCTGCTCGGTGGAGAGGCGCGCCAGTTCGAGACGGCTCGCCTCGGCGGCGGAGCGCGCACCGTGCGCTTGCTCGCGCATCATCTCGGCCTGCGCGATGGCTTCTTCCCCACCGGGCACGTCCTGCTGCAGCTCCTCCAGACGGCTGTCGAGCGCCGTCAGCTCCTCGCGCCACGCCGCCATTTCGCGCGTGGCCAGCGAGATCTCGACCTGAAAGCGGCGCGCCATGAGCTCGGCGTGCCGCTCGGCGCGGCGGCGCTGACGCGCCAGCGAACGCACCTGGCTCTGCACTTCGTTGATCAGATCGTCGAGGCGCGCCAGATCGACCGTGGTCTCCTCGAGGCGGCGCTCGGCGCTGCGACGGCGATCGCGATACAGTCCCACGCCGGCGGCTTCCTCGAACAGTTCACGACGTTCGTCGGGGCGGTCGGAGAGCAGGGCATCGATCATCCGGCTCTCGATCACGACGCCGGAATCGGCGCCGAGGCCAGTGCCACGCACCAGATCCTGAATGTCGCGCAGACGGCAGGGGGCCCGGTTGAGCAGGTACTCGCTTTCCCCCGAGCGCAGCAGCCGCCGGGTGATCACGACTTCCTTGAACGGGATCGGCAGATCACCCGAGGTGTTGTCGAAGTGCAGCGACACTTCGGCCATGTTCACGGCCTTGCGGGCCGACGAGCCGTGGAAGATGACGTCTTCCATCTTGGCGCCGCGCATGGCGCGCGCGCGCTGTTCGCCGAGTACCCAACGCACCGCGTCGGAGACGTTGGACTTGCCGCTACCGTTGGGGCCGACGATGGCCGTTACCCCCTTTTCGAACACAAACTCCAAGTGATCGGCAAAGGCCTTGAAGCCATGGACCTCGAGCTTCGTCAGACGCACTAGAACGCTCTCCCAGTTCGATAAACCAGCACAGGCGCGATGCGCAGAGCGCGCAAGGAATCGGCAAGCACGGTGGCCTGCGACGGCGATTCAAACGCACCGGTATAGACATGCGCGCCACCGGTTGGTTGGAGCAGCGCATACGCGATGATCCCGCGCGCTGCCAGATCGGCCAGGCGCGCCGGGACTTGGGTCGGGGTCACGTTCCGCTCGAGGCGCAACGCAAAGGGAACGGACACGATGCTCCCCGATCCGACGATATTCTGTGTGCGCAGCTTCGTGAGCAACGACTCCGCCTGGGCACGGGTGGCCGATGCCCCCACGGTCACGCGGAACCACTGTTCGTCGCCGTCGGCCACCGGCGAGAGCGCCACTGCATCGAGGGCGCGGATGCGCGCGTCCGGCATGGCGGCCGCGCGCGTGTTGGCGGTCGCGAAATACACGGCGTAGCGGGCCGCACCGGTCGAGTCCGCCGGGTTCTCCAGCACCAGCGGGATACTCGGCGCCCGTGCACTGTCGGCGGTGGCGCCGGGCATTGGGGCGCCGGTAGAATCGCGCCACACCGAGTCAACGGGGATCGCGCCGGGTACCGTGCTGTCGATCCGGACCGTGGTGTCCATGGGGGTGGGCGGCACCACGATGGCGGCGCTGTCCGGAGTGGGTGTGCGGCCGGTGATGAGCGCCACGAGGGGGGCCGGCAGTCGCGACAACAGCTGCGGATAGAAGGCACCGACGGCCACGGCGACCGCGCCGAGCACGGCCACGAGCGCGATCAGGCGGGTGCGGCGGCTCGAGGCGTTTTCCGCTGCCGCCGCGCGCGCGCGCGCCGCCGCGGCGCGCGTGAGCTGCGCGCGGACGTCGGGCTCGGGCGCTCGGGTCTCGGTGGACGTCAGCACGTCGGGCGGTGGTGCCGGAGCGATGGCTGGAGGCGGCGAGATCAGTGGGACGCCGGGCGGCACCGGGAACGCGGTGCCACCCACCGGCATCAGTGCGCCCACGTACGCGCACAACTCGGCGAAGCCTGGCGTGGCGGGATTGGCCACGACCACCAGCAAGGCGCCCACCTGATGAAATCCGGCGGCCAGTCGGCGCCAACGTTCATTGGCGTACACCGTCTCGAGGGCCACGGCCTCCGTGCCACTGGGCATCAGGAAGACGTTGTCGGTATCCCGCATGGGCCGCGCGATTTTGTTCAGCGACACGCCATAGAGGAAGCTGTCGCTGATGCCGTGCGGGTCGTCGCCACTCACCAGCGCTTCGATCGCGGGCGCCTCGCCGATGAGATCGGCCACGGCGACGCGCCGCCGCAATCCCTGCGCGCGGGCCACGCCCAGCGCCAGCGAGGTGGCGGCCGCTGCATCCCCCGCGGCGATCACCACGGCACAGAGGCCGTCCAGCAGCGGCGCCACGCGGCGTCCTTCCATCTCCCATCGTTCGGACATGCCGGCTGCGGTCATGGGGCTCCCTCGAAGATCCAGTAGCTCTGCCCCGATGCCTTCCCCACACGGTCGGCATCGGCGCGCGTGGCGTACGGACCCAGCACCACCCGATAGAGGGTCGTGCCGGCGCGATCGGAGGTCGTAATGCGCGGTGATTCCCCGTCCACGCGGATCCGTGCCGCCACCTGACGGGCCTGCCGCTCGTCGAGCACCGCCGCGAAGGATACCGTGAACGCGGTGGCCGGCGCCGAATCGGTGCGCATGGTGGCGCGCGCCGTATCCACCTGCGGACCGCGCGCCGCTGCGCTGTCGGCATAGTCCACGGAGTCGCGCGGCGCGCTGGTGCGGAACTGCACCGGCTGATCGAGACCGGCGGCGCGCGGCCGGAATCCGTTCCAGCGCATCGTGTACCAGAACTGCGCGGCGCCGCCCACAACGGTGCGCATGTCAGCCAACGATACCGGGTGGGCCAGCACGACGTCGTTGCCGCGCGCGGTCGCAATGGCACCGTCGGGGAGCACCAGCGGCAGATCACCGCGCCACGCGCTCTGCACCACGCCCAGCACGGCATCGCTGCCCAGACTGATCACATACACGGAATCTCCGCCACCGCGCGCCAGCACCACGCGCCCCAACGGGTCCATGCGCAGTGCACGCGGGACACCGGGCAGTTTGATCGTGCCGCTCACGCCCTCTTCGAAGCGGTCCACGATGCGGAGCTTCTCTTCGTTGTCGAGCGCCACGAACAGACGATCGCCGCTGGGCGTGGCGGCGATCGCCGTGACGGGATCGCCGACATCCACCTCGAGCGCCTTGGCGAGATCGCGCGTGCGCACGGCGATCACCATCTCGTTGCCACCGAAGAACACGCGGTCACCCACGGCGCCGGCGGTGGCCCCGAGGGAGCTGCGCAGGGTGGCATCACTGCCGCCGATGTCGAACGAGAGGCTGTCCGTGACGATTTGCCCGGGCGGGCGCACGCGCCACACGATGGCGCGGTCGCCTTTGGCACCGGCCACGATGAGCGAGCCATCGCTCTGGGCGTACAGCGCATGGGCGGGCAACGACGGGGTGAAGCGCCAGTCGCCGCCGCTGGGGGTGTAGCGCGTGATCTCTCCGCCGCGCGTGAGCGCATAGATCGCACCGCCGTCCGCGGAGGAGGTCAACGCCACCTGATCGGTGCGCGAGGTGGTGACGGCGCCGAGACGCAGATCAATGCGCACGGGCGCGCCACCGGTATCAACCGCCGCCAGATAGCCGTCTTCGGCACCGAACGCGATGATGCGGGCGAGCGCCGGGACGCGCGCCGTCGATCGCCAGATCGTCGAATCGAGCGCTGGATAGCGGGCAGCCGTGAGATACCCGCCGTCGCGCGCCAGGCGCAACACGATCGGGTCGGGACCACCGGGAATACTGGGAGTGGCGTCGGCTCCGGCAGGGCGGGACGAGCGATCGGCACAGCCGCCGGTGACACCGCACGCAAGGAGCACGAGCGCCGTCGCGATGAGCGTGCGCACAGGCGAAAACTACCCGCCGGAGGGTGACGCAGGGAGGGGGGAGATCAGTAGCTGGCGCCGAAGAAGAAGGTGCCGAAGCCCTTCGTCCCCGGCCGGCTCACGGGCACCGCCCAGTCCCACCGGATAATCGCAATGTTGAACAGGTTCATGCGCACCCCGAAGCCGTAGCTCTGGAGCAGGGCGCGCTGCCGGGAGAAGTCGTACCCCTCCGGGCGGCTCCCCACGACCTGCTGTCCCTTGGACCACGCCACGCCGGCGTCGTAGAAGAACAGCCCGTCAATGGGCGGCAGTCCGATGGGCAACCGGCCGCCCCCAAAGCTGCGTATGATCGGGAAGCGCAATTCGGCGTTGGCGAAGGCGACGCGGCTCCCGATCAGTTCGACGGAGCTGCAGGACGTGCCGTCGTCGGTGGGGAGGCCGGTGCAGGTGATCGAGCCGAGATCCTCGCGGTTGTAGCCGCGGATGAAGTCGGGGCGCCCGATCCACTTGGGGAAGCGCAGTTCGTCGCGCCCCACGGACATGCTGCCTGTGAACCGCGTGGCGAACGTGACGTAGTTGAACAGGAGCGGGTAGTAGGCCCGGACGTCGGCCAGATACTCGGTCCACTTCCACGTGCCGACGCTGGGCTCGACCTCGAGGCGCAGGCGCCGGCCGGAAATGGGGCCGGTGTAGCCGAACAGCGTGTTGTCGGTGACGAACGCGAGGTACGGCGAGACGGTGTTGGCCGACGCGACGTTGCGGGTGGAGCCGCGCTCGAACCCGGTAGCGTAGCCGAAGTTGTAGTCCACCAGCCGCGTAAACGGAAACACCTGCTGGTCGATGTTCTGGAAGCGCGCGCCGAGTTCGAAGCGGGTGAAGCGGTTGAGCGGGTACAGGCCGGCCGCGAACACCTGTCGCACCACGAGTCGCGTGATTTCCTGGGACTCGGAGAACTTGTTGTCCCCCAGCGGTTCCTGGATGTAGTTGGACAGCAGGTACACCGGCTGCTGAATCACCCCGGTGGTGTACTGGAGGCGGCGACCGAGGCTGGTGTATCCCACGAACACCTGGGCGTCGCTGAGCTGGCCGTTGATCGCGCCCGATAGGGCGAGCCGGCGGTCGCCGAGCAGATCGCTGAGCACAACCGTGGTGCCACCAAACGTCCCCTGGCCAAAGCCACCCTGCTGGTAGCCGATGGACGGCTGCGCCACGTACTCAGGGGTAAGGCGCGCCTTGTACCGGAAGTCGCGGAACTTGGTGGAGTCGGGCAGGTTGAAGTCGAAGCTGTCCATCAGCGCGCGGACGCTGACGGCTTCGGCCATCCGTGCGGCTACCGCGACCGGCAGGTCGTCAGAGGCGCGGGCCCTGACCCCCACGGTGGGGCGATAGAACGACTGCCGCGCGGCGGCCGTGTCAGTCACCGCCGCCCGCCCGAGATGGGCCGTGGGATCAGGCTTCACCGTCGCAACCGACGGCACGGGCGTGACCGGACCCGCCGTCGGCGTGCCCGGTGCGCCCGCTTGCGCCACGACCACGGGATCACGGTACGGGGCCTTCTTGAGGGCGCGCGGATTCTTGATCTTCCAGATCGCGTGATCGGTCTGTTCGTAGTACACGAAGGCCAGCACGTCGGCCCCCCGCGCCCACGTGATGGCCGGCGACTGCTCCGCCACGGCCGTCACGGCCCCGAGCACGTTGGTGAGCTGGAAGTGTTCGCGCGCGTCGAGATCGTACAGAAACAGATTGGCGGTGCCGGTGCGATCGGTGATGTACGCGATCGACCGGCCGTCGGGCCCCCACTGGGGGTTGAGGCTGCGGCCGCCCTGGCCGTCGATGATCGTGACCTTCTGCGTCTCGAGGTCGAGGAGCGACAGCTTCCACGCGCCGATCTTGAGAATGTCGAGATCGGTGTCCGCGCCGCGGTCACTGGAGAACGCGATGGTCCGCCCGTCGGGGGACCACTGCGGCTGCAGATCGCCGAACGGATCCTTGGTGACTTGCTGATAGCCCGGCGTGTCGAGGGACGCGATGTACAGATCGCTGCTGCCATGCCGCATCCCACTGAACACGATCCGGCGCCCGTCGGGAGAGAAACTGGGGCTGAGGACCTGATCGAGCTCGAAGTCGAATTTGCGGATCACCCGGCGCGACTTGACGTCCATCACGTACAGGACGTCGCGGCCACCACTCTGGCCGGTAAAGGCGAGCAGCTTGGCGTCGGGGGAGAACGAGGGCTGCGAGTAGATGAACCGCAGCTGCTCGAAGTCGGGGTTGGTGGTGGTCTTGACGAGGCGTGCGATCCGCTTGCCCGTTTCGCCGTTGGCGAGATACAGGTCGGGGAACACTTCGCCCCGCAGGAAGCTGCCGTACGCGATGTACGTGATGTACTTGCCGTCGTTGGACAGCGCCGGGGCCACGAACAGGCTGGAAATGCTCCCCGAGCGCTTCTGCGAGAGCAGGGGCTCGGCGAAACTGCGCGGGCGCTGCAGGTCGGCCACCATCGGGAGGAACTTGGCCTGCATCGCCTGCTTCCACTCGGTGCTGAGCTCGTCGAGCGACAGGCCGATTTCGCGGCGGAAGGCGCGGTCAATGCCGAGGCTGGGCACGGCGTTCATGATTTCGCCGATGACTTCATCGCCCCATCGCGCGCCGACGTACTGCCACACCGACAACCCGTAGCGATACGGGAAGTACTTGTCGGGGCGCTCCGTCATCTGCTGGATGGAGGGGAGCGCGTTGTTGACCACGGCATCGCGCACCCAGGCATCGGTCCACGGATGCTTCTCGCCGATCGAGAAATACTCGGCCAGTCCCTCCATGAACCAGAGCGGGGGATTGACCATCGCCAGATTCTGCAGGCCGGCGCCGGCGCGACCGCGCGAGAAGATGTCGAACTGGAACACGTGCACCATTTCGTGCTGCAACACGTGCTCGAAGCTGGCCCAGTCGCCACTGAAGAACTGCGCCATCCGCTGGCGCAGGGGGTCGGTGACACCACCGGTCCCTTCGCCGAGGTCGCCGAAGACATTGCTCTGCGCGAAGTCGCCGGACGATCCGAAGATCAGGACCGGCTTCTTCTCGCGGAACTGGTGCGCCATGAGCCGGGAGAGCCGCGCGTACGAGCGCTCGGCCATCCGGGCGGCGTCCGGCGCCACGTCGGCGATTTCCGGATAGTAGTGAACCTGAAAGTGCTCGGTTTCGATGACGCGCCAGCGCAGCCGATCGTACTGGACCTGATTCTGCCCGAAATACTGGGCATGCAACGGCGTCGCGATCGAGGTGATCGCGAGCAACAGAGCCGCTCCCCATCGTGTCCAGCGCTGCGCCTGCGGCATTTACCGGGCTCCCTGCGTGGCGTCAATGTTCAGAGGAACCGGCGTTGCGTCACCCCACAGCCGCTCGAGCTGGTAGTACTGGCGCAACGTCGGATGAAACACATGGATGACGCAATCGGCGTAGTCCAGCAACGCCCAGCGTCCCTGGGTGAGACCTTCGGTCATGGTGGTAGACACGCCACCGTCCTTCAACCCTGCCTGGATGTACTCCGCCACGGCGCGGACGTGGGTGTCGGACGTGCCACTGGCAATAACAAAGAAGTCGGTCATATCCGTCACACCCCGCAAATCGAGGACGCGGATATCGTTGGCCTTCAGCTCATTGGCCAGGGCGGCGGCGCGGAGTGCGATGGATTCGCCGGGGCTCGGCGGTCGTTCTGCCATGTCGGTATTTCGGGGGATTACGAGAACAGGAGTGGCCCGTGACAGAGCGTACCCCGTCGGCACCGTGAAGGTTGCGCGTCGGACGGCTGCTCGGACAGGGGCAAAAAAAGGGGAGCCCGAGTCCGGACTCCCCCATTGCCGGCGATGTGGTGCCGCTTACTGCTTGATGATCCACACCTTGATTTCGGGCTTCACGTCGGCGTGCAGGCGGATGCCCACGCGGTAGACGCCCAGCGCCTTGATCGGCTCATTGAGCTCGATCTGGCGCTTCTCGATGTGGAAGCCCTGCGCTTCGAGCTGGTGGGCGATGTCGGCGGTGGTCACGGATCCGAACAGCTTCCCTTCTTCCCCGACGCGCGCAGCGAAGGTCACCGAGACCTCGGCGAGCTTGTCGGCGATGGTCTGGGCGGCGGCGATACGCTCGTTCTCGAGCGCCTCGAGGCGCCCCTTCTCGAGCGCGATCCGCTTGCGATTGCCCGTCGTGGCTTCGAAGGCGAAGCCGCGGGGGATCAGGAAGTTGCGGGCGAAACCGGCAGACACGGAGACGATGTCACCAGGATGTCCGAGCTTGTCGACGGCGTTACGAAGGATGACTTCCATGGGTACTCCGGGTC
>CANJOX010000118.1 GCA_947475795.1 Gemmatimonadota bacterium | reverse complement strand
TGCAAGGGATGCGCGCTCTTGGTGTATGGCTGCAGCATGACGCTGAAGAACGCCCACATGATACTGCCGGTAGCGATCAACGCCGCGCCCACCATACCATCGGCGCCGCCGGCAAAGCTGCGTGCGCTGCCCACCACGCACGCCACGCCAAGCAGTTGCAGTCCAATCCCGCTCCATCCTCGCAGTGGCAACCGCTCGCGCCCCAGCAGGCGCGAAATGATCGCGATCCACGCCGGCCCTGCGGCCACGACGAGCGCCGCCACACCGGCACGCGTCCGCGACATACCGAAAATGAAGAACAGCTGATAGAGGCCGTTGCCCACCACGCCCAGCAGCAGCAGCGTGACGAGGTCACGCCGCTTGGGCAGCGCGGTGTCACGCACGAAGAGCGCGATCACGAACAGGACGGCCGCCGCCAGCGCCACGCGCAGCCCGTTGAATGTGAGCGGCGACAGCACCCGCAGCCCGGACTTCACGACGCTGTAATTGATCCCCCAGATCAGCGACATGACGACCAGCCCGAGATCGGTGGAACCGAAGCCCGGCCGGCTCGCTGAATCGGTGGATGCGGTGGTCGACATGATGTGTCAAATCTAGACACCCCGACCACGGCGGGTGGAATCCCTGCGCGGGGACCGGTAGCTTGCACGCCATGCACGTTTCCTTTGCGCTTTTTGCCGACGCCGCGAACATCTCCCAGGAAGGGAAGCTGAACATCCTGGGCGTCTTCGACGCCGTACACGCCGGACAGCTGCCCGCGCTGCACCCCCGCGCCACGTTCGTGGTGCGCATCAAGGCCCTCCCCAGTGATGCGGGCGACCACGCGATGACGCTGCGCTGGATCAACCCGCGCGGCACCGAGCTGTGGGTCTCGAACGCCGAACTGTCGATCGCCCCGCCACCGCCGGGAACCTCAGAACTCGACATGCCGGTCATCGTCCAGCTCGATCTCCCGCTCGACGTCACGGGGGACTACCGCATGGTCGTCGAACTCGGCGATGAAAAGCGCGGCGAAGCGCGGCTGCACGTGCAAGGGCAACCGGTGATGCCGGGGGCAACGACGGGGATGCTGTCCTAGCCGAGTTCCGCGGTTACGTCCTGACGCGGTTACATCCTGACGCGGTTACATCCTGACGCGGTTACATCCTGACGCCGTTAAATCCTGACGCGGTCAAATCCTAACGCGGTTTCGTCCTCACGCCGTTCAACGTCGTCAGAACCAAACTGCGTTAGGACGCAACCGCGTTAGCATAACAGCGTTAGGATGAAACGGCGTTCGTTCCTGACGCCGTTTCCTCCTGACGCCGTTTCTTCCTGACGCCGTTTCTTCCTGACGCCGTCAAATCCTAACGCGGTTTCCTCCTCACGCCGTTCAACGTCGTCAGGATCAAACGGCGTGAGGACACAACCGCGTTAGCACAACAGCGTTAGGAGATAACGGCGTTACAGGGCGCGGCGGAGAGACACCCCTTGTCCGATGAGCCGCTCCGTCAGGGCGCGTTCCTCGAACACACCGCCGCGGGCCAGCGAGCTGTGCACCATCCCCCCGTCCCCCGTCGCGATGCCCACGTGCGTGATGCGGCGGTCGTCGCGGTCCGAGAAGAACAGCAAGTCCGCCGGCGCCGTCGGGGTGGTGACGTCGTCCGCAACCCGCATCGTGTCCTCGGCCTGCTGCCACGCGTCGCGGCGCAATGCCACACCATGCAGTGCGAAGAGGCGTTGCACGAGCCCGGAACAGTCCACGCCCCATGGTGTGACGCCGCCCCACAGATAACTGGCGCCACTGAAGAGCGTGCGTGCACTGCGCACGATTGCCGCGCGGTCGCGCGGGAAGAGGGCGGCGCGCGCGTCCGGCGGAATGGCACGACCGTCCACCACCTCGAGTTCGGGGGCAACACGTGCCCCCAGTGGCAGTGCCCGAAGCTGCCCCTGCGCGTCGCGGGTGACGCAGCCCAGCGACAGGTGCCAGCTCGCTTCGCTCCCCGCGTAGGGCCGCAGGTACCCCACGTGCGTCCAGCCGTGGTAGTCGTCGGGTCCACGCACCTGGAGCCAGTCGCCGCGGCCGTCGATCAGCTGCAGCACCTCGCCGGCCAGCAGCTGCGACGTGACCGGCGCGGCGATCCGCGCATCGCTCAGCAGCGGAGCAACGGCCGATCGCACGGTGAAGCGATCGGCGGTGGAGAGTGTCAGGGACGTCGTCAACGGCGAGCTCTCGTCAGAATGCCCCGGCGATGCGGGAGGGTCATCCCGGAAAGTTAACGCGTCTCGCCGAGGTGTTGGGCCACGCGCGCGTCGAGTTCAAGCAGGGTAAACGGCTTGGCCAGCACCGGGCGACCCGTGCGCCGGATGAACCGCGACGCCGAGGCACTGTGCAGGTCGCCGGTCATGAACACCACTTTACGGGCCTGATCCGGGCTGTGTGCCTCGATCGCCTCGTACACCTGCTCCCCGGTCAGCCCCTTCATGCGCAGATCGAGCAGAATGAGATCGTACGTGCGCTCGCCGAGCCGGTCGAGCGCATCGGCGCCCGACGCCGATACGTCCACCAGATAGCCCGAATTGCGCAGGAAGCGGCTGATGGCCGTGCGCAGCGTCACCTCGTCCTCGATCAGCAGCAACGACCGCGTGATGCGATCAGAGGCGGCCAGATCGCCGGTGGCGCCGTCAGGCGCAGCCGCCGCCGACAGCAGCGGGAGTGAAAGCGTAAAGATGGCGCCTTCTCCCGGCTGCGACTTCACAGCGAGCATCCCACCATGATCCCGCACGATGGCGTGGGCAATCGTGAGCCCCAGACCGCGGTTGCCCGCCGCCGTGCGCGTCGTGAACATCGGATCGAGGATGCGCGTCAGATGATGTGGCGTGATCCCCGGCCCCGAATCCCCGACCTCAATATCGATACCGTCCACGGCAGCACGTGTGGCGAGATGGATCCGGCGTTCGCCCGGATAGCCCGCCAAGGCTTCCTCCGCGTTCGTCAACAGATTCGATACCGCTTGCTGCAGCTGCAGCGCGTCACCCGAAACGACGGGCAGGTCAGCGGCCAACGCCAGATCCATCACGATGCCGTGCTCGCGCAGCCCATACCCATGCAGGTCGAGGACGCGGCGCACGAGCGCGTTCACGTCGATGGACACGCGCGCACCGGCGGCCTGCGGCGCCTCACCGGTGGCACCCAGTAACTGGGAGATAATGCTCGACGCACGGCGGGCCTGCTCGCAGATCTCATCGATCGCCTGCCGGTTGGCCGGCAGCATATCGGGCGACGTGGCTTGCAACTCCGCCACGGCCAGCAGACTGGCCAGCGGATTGTTCAACTCGTTTGCCACGCGACTGAGTGATTGCCCGACGGCGGCCTGACGCGACTGCTGGGCATGGGACTCGCGCATCACTTCCTCGTCCGTGATGTCACGCACGATCCCGAGCGCACCGACCACGACGCCCTCTTCGTGAATCGGCGCCGTGGTGATCATCCCCAGACGAGCGCCCTTGGCGCTCATGAAGCGCATCTGGGTGCGACGGCGCTCGCCCGCCAGCGTTGCCGTCACCATCTCGTTCGCCGCCGCACGCTCCGCCGGATGCACCAACGTGTCGAAGTGCTGTCCCAGCAGCTCATCACGCGTCATCCCGGCTGCCATCAGAACCCCCGCGTTCACCGAGGTAAATCGGCCGTCCACATCACAGGTGCAGATCGCGTCGGTCGCCGCTTCGACCAGTCGGGCATACTGCGACTCGGAGCGTTTACGTGCGCGTGCATCGGCCAGCCGCTCGGTGATGTCGCGTAGACAGGCCACCGTGCCCGTAATCTGCCCGAGTTCGACCAGGGGAGCGGAGCTGACCTGTACGGTGCGCCGCACACCGTCGGCGCGCGCAATCTCGCACTCGTACTGTTGCTCAGCGCCTTCCCGCGCCAGCCCTTCGTGCCTGTTGACCGTATCGGTCCACCCGTCGGCCGCGAGCGCGCCGATCGGCGTGCCCTCGAGGTTCGGCCGCCGGAACAGCACGTGCGAAGCCGGGTTGGCGAACGTCACGCGCCCCTCGAGATCGGTGATCACGATGGCGTCGGACACCGTATCGAGGACCTTCCGGTGCCGTTCCGCCAACCGGTGCGACTCGGTCACGTCGTCGAACGTGATCACGCATCCACCGTCGGGATGCGGGGCGGCCAGCAACGAGAACAGACGGCCCGTGACGTCGTCGCGAATCAACTCACGCGTCGGAACCCCCACGGCCTGTGCGCGCACGATGAACCGGTCGACCGCGTTCGCATCCAGCGTCTCACTGCTGCCGACCAGTGCATCGCGGAACCGGCGGCCCAGCAGGGCGGGCACCGTGGTGCCGCACAGATCGGCGGCGCGCGTGTTGCAGCGGCTCACCGTGAGGGACTCCTCCAGCACGACGATCCCGCTGGCCGTGCTATCGAAGGCAACCTTCCATTCACGGGTGGCCTTCTCCACCTCCTCGAACAGGCGGGCGTTCACAATGGCGACGGCCACATGGTCGGCGAGACGTTGGAGCACCTTGCCGTCCGCCTGATCGAAGGCGCGCTCCCGATTCATCACGGCGATCGAGCCGATCGTACCACGCCCGGTGATGAGCGGCGCGATAACCATGCGCTGGACCGGCGCCAGATGCTGGACCGTGCGGTGCAGCGCCACCTCGACGTTACCGTCGTTGTAAACAATCAGTTCGTTCGCCGTGACCGAGCGGCCGACCAGGCTGCCGTTCAGTGGCACATGGACGCCGGTCAGGACGTCGGCGCTGCCGCTGGCGGCCACGATGTGCAGGTACTCGCCGTTGCGCAGGGCGACGCACGCGCCTTCGACCCCCAGCAGCGACAGCGCGTGACGCAGGATGAGGCGCAGCACCTCGCCGAGTCGTAGCGACTCTCCCACCGCGCGTGCCACGTCGGCCAGTGCCTCGGTGGTGCGCCGTTCACGCTCGCTTTCGGCGTAGCGCCGTGCATTGGCGATCGCGGTGGCCGCCTGCGAGGCCATCGTCGCCAGCACTTCCTCATCTTCGGCCGTGTAGACGTCGGCGCGCGCGGCGTGCACGGCCAGCACACCCAGCAGACGGATGCCCACGCGCATCGGGACGGCGACCACGGAGAGTGCCGCATCGGATTCGCCGATGATGTCGTACAGTGAGAGCGGCGGCACCAGCCCCGCCTTCTCACGGGCCCGGTCGGCCTCACGGTCTCCCACCCGGACCGGACGACCCGTGCGCGCCACCTCAGCCACGATGCCGTCGCCAAGGCGCACCGGCCCGCGCGGGCGCTCCGCGCCACGCACCATGCGCATGGCCGTCGTCAGAATATCGGCATCGAGATCCGGCACCAGCACGCAGACGCCGTCGGTGCGGACCGCCAGTTGCACCTGGCGCGCGAGTTCGCGCATGATCTCCTGCTCGTCGAGCGATCGCGTGAGCGATGCCCCCGCATCCTGCAACCGCTGCAGCCGCGCGTGACGCCGTTCCGCCAGCGTTCGCAGGGCATCGTACGCCAAGCGCGAGGACAGATGACGCACGATCGTGCTGATGTCCTGACGCCGCAGCTCGGTGGGGCGCCGGCCGTCGCGCGGCCCCGCCAGCTTCACGATCCCGAGCAGCTCGCCGTCCACCCCGCGTAGCAGCGCGACGATGAGATCGGTGGGCAGCCAGGCGTGCGCGTCCATCGCCGGGACGGCGTCGGCACCGAAGAACTCGCGTGCCACCCACGGATCGCTACCGTCGAGCAGATGCAGGTCGCCTACGCGGAATCGCGCCAACAGCTCGAGGCGGCGACGCCAGACCGCGCCCGGCAACGGTGCCAGCGCCAGCCCCGAGGGCGACGTGATGTCCGGCTGCCCCGCGCTCACCACCAGCACTGGATTCAGCGATGCATCGCGCAGCGAGATCATCACGCGGTCGAAGCCCATCGCCTGCAAGGCATCCGCCGTGACCTGCACCCGCGCGTCAACGGACCCGGCGCGATCAATCGCGTCGAGCGTGTCGGAAAGCGGCGGCGCAGTGATGCGGTCGGGAACAGCCAGAGAGACGGACATCTGAATTGATAGGACGATCGATGATCACCCCATGCAACACACCCGGCCCATCCGTGTTCCTCAGAAGGTCCAGCTCCGGAAGAAGTCGATGCCGATCTGGGGCGGGGTCTGCTGGAAGGTCCGGCTGATCCCCAGACGACCGCATGCCTGCGCGCTCGAGCCCGGCTCCAATCCGAGGGCCACGCTCAGCCCGCCCTCGAAGCGTCGCTCGACCTTCACCCCGAGCCCTTGCGCGAACAGCGATAGCGCATCGCCGCCGCCGGACGTCTGACTGGAGAGCCCGCACAGTCCGGTACTGAACGTGAAGTACGTGTTGCTGGCGATCTGACCGCCCACGCCGACCCGCGTCGAGGCCAGGATGCCCAGACCGTTTTCCCGGAGGTTGGCCGCATCGCCCGGATTGAGGGCCGTCGGCTCCACCTGCACCACATCGAAGCGACCGCCGGCGAGTCGGCTCGACAGATAACTACCGGCCAGACGCAGGGCCAGCGTCGCCCCCTGCTCGGCATAGGGCGTTCCCAGCAGCGCATACGCCGGCTCACCGGTCACCAGATAGCTCAGCATGTCGCTCTCGGGGAGCGGCGGGTTATCGGCGCTGGCCAGCGCCAGCGTCGGCCGGTCGATGGTGCCGCCGATTTTGACCCGGATGCGGACATCCTGCCGATTGGAGTTGGCGCGCGTTTCACGGATGGTGTGCAGCGCCGTGATATCCAGCGTGGGCTCGAGATCCGGATCGCCGAAGAAGCGCACGAGTCCGCGCTCCACTTCGAAGCCCGGCCGCGCGATGCCGAGGTTGAGCTGATACGTGCCCCGGTCCACGGTGAGCGAGTCGGCCAGCGCCAGGCGTGCCACCAGCCCGTCGCGCGAGACGGCCCGCGTCACGCGCAGGCCGCCGCCGAGCTTGAGATTCGCTTCCGGGGAGCGGAGCCAGACGTCATCACCGATGCGCACCCGTACGTCGTCGAGCTGCAGATTCTGCATCACCGCGCGGGGCGCGGATGGCAACAGTCCATTCACGCCGAACCGCGTGGTATCGATGACGTCGACGTTGTCGGCCAGATCGAGCGCCCGACGCTGCGCCAACGCACGGATGTACACGCGGCCGCGGTCGATACGCACGGCCCCCCGCACCCGCGGCGCCTCGCGCGAACCGGTCAGGGTGATCGGAGTGGTCGTCGTCATGGTGATCGACGCCGTGCGCGGCTTGTCGATGGCCTGGAAGGCGTTCGCCGCCAGACGGAGATCGAACGACGGGTTCGCGATTTCGGTGATCCCGATCAAGCCGCTGATCCCGATCGAATCGGACAGCGCCCCGCTCGTGGCGCCGAGGCGGCGGATCAGAATGCTGTCGCCGAACAGGCCGATGTCGGCCCGCGCCCGGTTCAGTCGCACTCCGAGGTGATCGAGGGACAGCGCCGCGCTATCCACCCGCACCTCACCGCGCACGCGCGGACGCGCCCACGTGCCGGTGAGCGCGACATCGGTGAACAGCGTGCCGCTCGCACGGCTCACGTCGGGAAAGACCGACTCCAGCAGCGTCAGATCGGTCTGCGCGGTGAGCAGCCGCCCGGTGAGCGGCTGATCCAGCTGCCGCGGCCGGTTTGCCACCAGCGCCAGATCGAGCGGCAGCGACGCCGTGGCCTCCAGCGCCGGCCGGCCGCCCAGCCGCAGCGCCCCGTCCACCGTGAGGCGCAGTGAATCGTAGTGCGCGCGGGCAAACAGGTCACCGAAGCGCACACGACCGGCCACGGCATCACGCAGGTCGATGGTCCCGTCGATGCGTGGACGCTCACGTGTGCCCGCCAGCGTGAGCGCCGCCGATGCGGTGCCTCGCGTTAACTGCGAGCGGCGCAGCAGCCGGCCGATGTCGGCAAGGGCGACGCGATCGGCCTCGACACGCCCTGACACGACGCCCCCGTCACCCAGACTCCCCCGCACCGCGATCCGGCCGGTATCAGTATGCTGCAGCACCAACGAGTCGAGCGCGCCCAGTGTCCCCTGCGCCCCCGGCATGAACCGCAGCATCGCGGGCGCGACGAGCGCAAACCCACGCGGGCGAATCGCGGCGCTGTCGACACGCAGCGTCAACGTGTCGATGGTGACCACGCTCGAGTCACCGCTGCGCGCGACCCCGCCGGCAATGGTCATCCGCGCTTCCGACGGGGTCCGCAGCTGCACACCGAAGCGCTCCGCGAGCCCACCGCGCAACGTGGACTGTCCGGCCGCTGACGCGATGTCGACCCCGCCCAGCGCGGCGGAATCGATCGTCATCCCCAGCGATCCGTTGGCACCACGCAGAAGGTCGCTGACCGTGAGATCGAGTGAGGCCCGCGTGGCGCGCGACGTCGCTACGACGAGATCACGCACATCGCCGCGCAGGCGGAGATCCAGGCCGCGCGAATCGAGCGTATCGATGGACCCAGCGAGCATCCCGGCCAGATCGATCGTGCCGCGGAGGGTATCGCGTGCCAGCACGAGCGCCCGCTGGCCGCTGTCGGCCGGTGCGAGCCACGGGCGCAGTCCCCCGAGTGAGTCGATGACCACCGAGATGGCCAACGAGTCGCGTCGCGTCCGCGTGAGTCCGAGCCCACCGTGCGCGGCAAGGCGCAACGCCGAGCTTTCCACCGCGAGGGTATCAATGCGCACGCGACCGGAATCGAAGTGCACCACGGCGCTCCCGCCGAAGAGACGCGCGTCGGCCACCCGGGAGAACTGGTCGACCGTGGCCCGCAGTGGTCCGTACACCGTCTCGGGAGTGGCCCCGTTCATGTCGACGGTCCCGATCATCGAGAGCGACGTGACCGGAAACCGGTTGTCACCGAGCAGGTTCTGCAGATTGCCACCGCGCACGCGCCACGCGCCGGTGGCGCCCATTGACGGCTCGAGTGCGTCGGCCGATCCGGTGAACGACAGTTCGCCCCCTTCGCCGGCCAGCGTGGTCTGCACCTCAAACCGGTCC
>CANJOX010000117.1 GCA_947475795.1 Gemmatimonadota bacterium | reverse complement strand
GAGCCGGTCGATGGCATCGTCGCGTTGCTCGACACGCTCGATGCGACGGGGATGCGCTACGGCGTGGCGTCGAACGGCGAGCACGAGAAGATGCGCACCACGCTCGGCAAAACGGGGCTGCTCGATCGCTTTGAAGGCAGGCGATTCTCGGCGGTCGATGTGGGCAAGCCGAAGCCCGCCCCCGATCTGTTTCTGCACGCCGCCCGCGCCCTCGGCTTCGACCCGGCGCGGACGATCGTGGTGGAAGACAGTCCGCTCGGCGTGCAGGGAGCGACGGCCGCCGGGATGACGGTCATTGGCTATGCCGAGATCGTCTCCGTCGAACGACTGCGCGCGGCCGGTGCCGTGGTCACGGTCGAGCGGCTCGCCGATGTGGCCGCGTTGCTGGGCCTCCGCTAGGAGCGACTAGAACGCGTAGCCGATCGTGAGCCGCAGCGTGGGCGTCACACGCGAAAGGCCAATCGCGCGCTCCTCCGACAGATAGAACCGCTTCGCCCCACCGCCGATCGCCACGGCGGTGTAGCGACGTGCCCCGAGCAGCCACTGATATTGCGCCTCCACGGCGAAGGTCGGGGCCGAAACGGCGGCGTTGAGGTCGTTGCATGAGGGCGGAGCCGACGGATCGCAGGTGACAAACTCCTGGCGCTGCACCCGACCGTAGCCGAGTCCAGCCGATATCCCCAACTTCTCGAGGGGGCGCTCCTGGGGATACAAGCGCAACTTCACATCGACACTTGTATACAGGTGTTCAAGCCTGGTATGCGAGCCGGACACCGCGATGGACGCCTGCGGCGCAACCCGCTGCTCGTACTCGGCCTGGAAGTACCCGAACAGGGGCAAAAACGGATTGACGGAGATGATGTGAGTCGGCGTCCGAGTACTCAGCGCGCGCGTCTGCTCACGCAACGACTGGGCGGCAAGTGCGGGGGCACCGACGGCGAGCGCACCGAGCAGGGCGGCAACACGGACAAACGAGGGGCGCATAACGGAATCGAAAGGTCAGTGAGAGTGCAGCACGGCTCGCGCGGCATCCTGCCCGCCGCGCGCCGCACCTTCGAGTGAACTGGAGTGCAACACTTCACTGGCACGCCAGAGCCCGGGGATACCACACGCAACGGTCGGACGGTGATCCCGCCAGCCGGGTGGCTGCGCAAACTGCGCGTACGGCACGCGCCACACGGCGACGCGTGACAGCGCGGCCGTCTTGGCATCGGCCGCGGTATCGCCGGCGGCCTTCGCCATCGCCGCCAGCTCGCGGCGCGCGGCCGATTCCAGATCGGCATCGCTCCGATCGGCCGCATCACCGACCGCGCTGGCCGCGATCAGCGACACACCACGCGGCGCGTAGTCCGGCGCGACATCGGTGATGGTCACGGCGTGACTGATCACCGCTGACGCGTTGGCGTTGAGCCAGAGCGCACGACCGGGGATCGGTGAGGCGCCGCTGGTGGTGAAATACAACGTGGTGGTGCCGCGCGCACCCGACGGCGTGGCGATCTGCACCCCGGCCGTCGCGGCCAGTCTCGCGGCCGCCGGTGCGTCGGTGGCCATGATGACCTGCGCTGCGGGTAAGACGTCGCCGCTGGCCAGTACCACCCCCGTTACGCGGCCTTCGTGCACGGTAAGCGACTGCACGGCTACACCGGCCTGCACCGTTCCTGCCGCGAGCTGCGCCGCCAGCTGCTGCGTGAGCGCGCCCATCCCGCGAGCGGGGACCACGGTCTTCCCGTCCGCCAGCATCTTGAACGTGAACAACAGCACCGACGCGCTGGTGGCGAGCGTGCGATCGAGCAGAATACCGCCGTAGAACGGCGCAAAGAATCCGTCGATTACCGACGCGCTGAACCCGCGCGAGGCCAGAAAATCACGGGTGCTCACGCCGGCGAAACGTGCGGTGAAGCATTCGTCGACGGAGAGCTGCTGGGCGAAGCGCCGGAGCGCCAGCAGGCGCAGCTTGTCCCCCAGCGGCACCGCGCGCGCCATGACGGTGTCGATGAGCAGCGACGGGTCGCTCAAGGCATCGCCGATCAGCGACACCCGACCACCCTGCACGATACGGGCGGCCGGCCGGAACACGCGCGGCGCAAGCGAGTCCAGGTCGAGGTAGCTGCGCAGCGTGGGGTACGCCGTGAACAACACCTGGAAGCCGTGGTCGAACGCGACCCCATCGCGGACCGTGGTGCGCACCCGTCCGCCCACCTCCGGCCCGGCCTCGAGCACAATCACCCGACGGCCGGCGCGCTGGAGTTCGATGGCGCACACCAACCCGGCCACACCGGCACCGACGACAATGATGGGATCCGTCATGGTGCAGAATACTGCAGCGCGACGGGCCGGTGGTGTATCCCCACCAACGGAAAAAGCCCGATCTCCTGATGGAGACCGGGCTGCGGGGCGACCGACGCCTAGAACTTCACGCCGAAAGTGATCGGCAGATAGCCCGTGCTGTTCGGGTCCGAGAAGACATTGACGTACTTCGCCTCGAGGAATGTGGCGAATCCGGACAGCTTGAAGGTGAGTCCCGCCCCCACCTGCAGGCCGAAGTCGGTGCTGCTGTCGTCCACCCCGGAGGTCTTGCCGCTGTAGACGCCGAGCCCCCCCACGAGGTACGGCATCACGCTGCTGCTCCCCGACGTCAGGTCGACCATGGCATTGGCCACGAAGCCAAGACTGCGGAAGGATTCATCGGACAACGACGAACCCTTCTTGTACGAGAACTGATCGAAGCTCACGTCGCCGCGAAAGCGTACCGACGTGAGCGCGGCGGGGGAGAAAAACACGTGACCGGCCACGGCGTATCCCGCATCGACGACATCGCCGAAGTCACCCATCGGCAACGAGACGCCCCCGCTGACCCCAACCGTGAGCGGCCTGGCCTCCGACTGCGCATGCACAATGGTCGGGGACACGACCACAGCGGCCATCAACAGACATTGCGTAAAGCGATTCATGGGCTTCTCCAGAAAGTGTGCGGGTCGCGGCACGCGTCAGGGCGCCGTCAACAGACTCGCGTAAGTGGAGAAATAGGCCCTGCCGACGCGGGGGGTGCCATTGGCGGGATAACCGACACGAACCCGGCCGTACGCACAACGCGGCGTTACTCCGGCAGCGCGTGGACGCCCACAATGAAGTAGTCCGTGTCCCCGAAGCAGGAGGTCGGCACGTAGAGGTGCTGCTCGTAGTCGACCGCCACCCGCTGGCCGCTCAGCGACTCGATCAGATGCGCGATGGAATCGTTGCGGACGGTGAAGGAGAAGCTGTCCGACCGGAAGCCACGGGCGATGTCGGTGTACAGGGTCCCCTCCCACGTTTTGCAGAGGTATCCCTTCCGGGAGATCTTCTGCACGTAGCCGGCCCGCTTCCCGGTGGAGTAGCTCCAGTTGAGCGCCACCGTAGCCCAGAGCGCCAACCCGATCGCCGGGAGTCCGACCAGACCGAGCAGGGTCGCGGCCAGCCAGTGGCGGCGGGCAAAGGACCGACGGGGGCCGGGAGGTGCGGGGGACGCGGGGCCCGACGGGTGGTCAGCCGGGGTGGGCGGCACAGGATCGGACACGGCGACGGGGGCAATGAGAGCGATGGACGTTCCCGGCCCGATCGGGAGGCCGGAAACTGTACAGAACTTGGGCAGGCATCCTCGCCCGCGCTACCTTACGCCGACCACACTCAACCGGGTTTCATGGTGTCTTCCGCTCACGGCTTCCACACCCGTCGTCCCACCGTCACCGTCAATGTCGGCGGTGTCCCTGTCGGCTCATCCGCACCCATCGTGGTGCAGTCGATGACCAACACCGATACGGCCGATGCCGCGGGCACGGCGGATCAGGTGGCCGCGCTCTTCGAGGCCGGGTCGCAGAAGGTGCGCATCACGGTCAACAACGATGAGGCCGCGCAGGCCGTCCCGGAAATCCGGCAACGTCTGGTCGACCGCGGACTCGACGTCCCGCTCATCGGCGACTTCCACTACAACGGGCACCTGCTGCTCACGAAGTACCCGGCCTGTGCCGCCACCCTCGACAAGTACCGGATCAATCCGGGGAACGTGGGCACGAAGCACCGCGACACCAACTTCACGACGATCGTGCAGGCCGCCATCGATCATGACAAACCGGTGCGCATCGGTGTGAACTGGGGGTCGCTGGATCAGAACCTGCTCACCGACATGATGGACGCCAACGCGACGTCGGCCGAGCCGCGCGACGCGAAGGACGTGTACATGGATGCCATGCTGGAGAGTGCACTGCGCTCGGCGGCACTCGCCGAAGAAGTCGGACTCGGCCACGACAAGATCATCGTGAGCGCGAAGATCTCGGTCGTGCCAGACCTGGTGGAGTGCTACCGTCGGCTCGCCAAGCGGTGCGACTACCCGTTGCACCTCGGTCTGACCGAAGCGGGCATGGGGGCCAAGGGCATCGTGGCCTCGAGTGCGGCGCTGGCGATTCTGCTCAGCGAGGGGATCGGAGACACGATCCGCGTCTCGCTCACGCCGAAGCCCAACGGCGACCGCCGCGAAGAAGTGTTCGTGGCCCAGCAGATCCTGCAGTCGCTTGGCCTGCGCTCCTTCGCACCGCAGGTCACGGCATGCCCCGGCTGCGGTCGCACGACCAGCACCTTCTTCCAGCACATGGCCGAGGACATTCAGGGCTATCTGCGCGAACAGATGCCGGTGTGGCGCGCCTCGCGCCCGGGCGTGGTGGAGATGAAGGTCGCCGTGATGGGCTGCGTAGTGAACGGCCCGGGTGAATCCAAGCACGCGAACATCGGCATTTCGCTGCCGGGGACCTTCGAGGAGCCCAAGGCGCCCGTGTATGTGGACGGCAAGCTCTTCACGACGCTCAAGGGCGACAAGATCGTGGAAGAGTTCCTGGTGATTCTCGAGAACTACGTCGAGACGAGCTACGGCGCGACCGCCAGCGTGTAAACGTGTGACACCGTGTTATCGGAAAGATCGTTACTGACGGAACACGGATGACGCGGATGTAAGAGGGAAACGACACGGATAAGCGGTGAGCTGTTGCTTATCCGTGTGGCTTCAGCGGCTTCCGCGTCATCCGTGTTCCGGCCGTTTCGATGTCGCCGCAAGCACACTCAGATCCGGCCCAGCTCCGCGGCGGCGTGGGCGAGTTCGTTCACGATGGGCGCCGCAAAACCAATTTCGGCCAACCGTGCGCTCACGCGGGCGTACCAGCGCACGGTCCCGTCGCGTCCCGCCGAGAATCGTCCCCAGACGGTTTCCGGGAATGACGTGCGGCGCAGGTCGGAGAGAATCGAGTTCGCGTTGTGGACGTTGTCCGCCGCACACACCCACAGCGCGTCCTCGCTCGCCTGCGCGAGGCGCTGCAGGTAGTCCTCCTTGCGATCCTCCACCGACAGCTCGACCCCGTCGTCGTCGGTGCGACGCTCGGCAACCGTGAGGACCATGGCCAGCGCGGCAAGGCCGAACTTGCCCCCCACGCGCTCCTCGAGCATCGCGGTCGTCCAGCCGTCGCGCACACAATCCTCGACGACATCGTGCAGGATCCCCGCCACCACGGTGTCTTCCGCGCACCCGTAGCGGGTGAGGATCACCGCCACGTTGGCGGGATGCGTGAGATACGGGAGCCGCGTGCCTTTGCGGACCTGCTGATCGTGGTGCTTCGCCGCGTAGGCGAAGGCATGATTGATCCGATCGGAGTAGCCGGTCATCGACGGGGCGACTGGGGGTCAGGCGGGGACGGGAACATACGTCGTCCGGGCAAACCAAGCCACCAGACGTTCGAGGCCGTCGCGATCGGCATCACCGAAGGCGCCGGGCACCGCGGAGTCGATATCGAGCACGGCCATCAGCGCACCGGTGGCATCGAACACCGGCACCACGATCTCACTCTGCGATCGCGAATCGCAGGTAATGTGCCCCGGAAAGGCATGCACATCGGCCACGACCACGGTACGCCGCTCCGCGGCCGCGGTGCCGCACACGCCGCGACCAAAGGCGATGTCCTGACAACCAAGCGATCCCTGATAGGGACCGACCCGCAACAGACGGCCGGGCTCGACCACGCGATAGAAGCCGGTCCAGAGATGCCCGAACGCGTGATGCAGCAGCGCGCTGAGCGTGGCCATGCCGGCGATGGCATCGTCGCTGCCATCGAGCAACAGCGCCTGCATGTCGCAAAGCTGCGCGTACGCGTGGTCACGCGGCACGGCGCGCAGATCGGGGATGACGGGTTCCATGGGTATCGAACGAAGAAGGTCGGGTCGCAGTGCCGACTATTGGAGCGGTCCGATGACCGCGATGAGTCGCAGGTCGAGCAAAGCCAGTGCGACACCCTGCACCAGCACCCCAAGACCGGCGCCCACACCACCGGGACGCCGCCCCCAGCGCCAGGCCGTCACGGCCAGCGTGATCCCGACGGCTGCATACCCGGCATCGAGCCCCGTGTTCAGCCAGAGCACATTCAGCAGACGCTGCGCCGCGGCATAGTCGCGATAGGCGACTCCCTGCCACGCCCACGCCACGATGGCGAGGTTGACCGCACCCCAGGCGGCGGTCTGGATGGCGAAATGGCGCAGCAGCGGCGCCGACGTGCGCCGGACCAGCAGCCAGGCCAGCAGCGAGGTCCCGCTCAACGTGCACGCGCCGGCCCAGAGCGCGAGGCGCAGCAGGTGTCCGCGTTCGAGTGACAAGAGGGTATCGGCCCACATGTGGTGGAGACTAGCCGTCGGCAGGGCGGCGCGCCACGACGGGCGTGGCGATGAGCGGCGCGACACACCATGCCATCGACCGCACACGGATCACGTGGTGTGCGGCCACTCCGCCGACCACAGGAGCACCGCATGGACGCGGCGATCGGCCGTGTGGAGGGCGCGCACCGTACGCGTAAGCCAGGCCAGCGACGTGACGCCTGGCTGGGCGCACAGCACCACCGCGGTGTCCACGGGCAGCTGTGCGGCGAGGTCGTGATCGGTCGCGAACAGCGCGAGGTCGTGATGTGCTGCCAACCGGCACAGCTCGTCCGGCGTGAGCGGGGTGTCGGTCGTGGAAAGCCCCGTGAGGCGCGAGCGGAGGCGGCGAGGGAGCACAATGTCCACGAGTGTCTCGCGACCCACCGTAAGTGGACGCGGCGCCTCCCATCGGGACGTGGTCGCTGTCAGCGCACCGTGCCGCGTCGCGTCGACGCTGGAGGACGTCGTGGTGAGCACGGACAGCGGAAGCCATGGCACGAGCGCCGACGTGTGCCCCGCGACATCAACCACCACGGTGGCCCGCGACTCATGCGCCGCCACCGCCGCCAGATTGAGCGCGACCGCACCCGCCAAGGCTGGGTGATCGGCCACGATTTCCACGTATCGCGCCACGTCACCGATACTGCTGACGGCGAGGTGCAGCAGCGGCCACGCTGGATCGGTGGGATCCAGAACCGGTGAGCGCTGCGCGTCGCCCCGACGCCGCGCCCGAACGCCCCCGGCCGGCGTTGCATGCACGATCACGCGCGTCTGCGTGATCGATTCGAGTTCCCGCGCATCGCTGACCGTGGGTCGGCGCAATTCCAGCCAGAGCACGGTGGCGAAGCCAAGCACCACACCGAGCACGAGCGCAGCCAACAACCGCACCACCGGTGACACCTCAGGCGGCAGCTGACGACGCAACGTTTCGCGTCGGGCACGCAGCACGGCATGGGCCGCGCGTGCCTCAGCGAGCACACGCTCGGCCTGCGTGATCCGCACGGCGGCCGCGCGCTGCGCCGCGACCTCAGCGCTGTCAGGCGCCGGAAGGGTCGACAACACCGCCGGTACCACCGACGCGGAATCATCCGGCATGTCGGGTCGCACGCGCCCAATGGCCCCGCGCGGACTCGCCGCACTGGCGTCCGCGAGATCCGCCACGCGCACGAGTTGCTCACCGAGCTGTGTGAGTTGTGTGGTCATCGCCGCATACCGGGCGTCGGGACCGTTCAACGCCGCGTAGGCTTCGCGCTCACCGTACACGCGCTCGAGCGCATCGAGCAGACGCCGCGCGCGCGGATCGTCATGAAGCAAGCGGGTGCTGGCGAGCGCGCGATAGCTCTCGATGAGCGGTGCCTGCCGCGCGCGCGCGCGCTGTTGCTGCAATTCGAGACGTGCGGCGGTCGGTACGGTCAGCGACTCGGCCGCGGGGGGGTCCGGCCGCGGCGTGGCGGGAGGCACATCAGTCGAATCGTCAGGACGCAGGACGGCGGGCACCGTCGCCGGGCGCTGTGTCGCGGTCGCGGTCGCGATCGCGGTCGCGGTCGCGGTCGCGGCGGCACGCGCCGCCTCGAGGGCGGTCACCAGAGGGAGCGTATCCGGCGCCTCCGGCAGCGCCGCCAGCGCCGCCGCGAACGCACGCTCCGCCTGCCGTGGTGTGAGTTCGAACACCAGGAACATCGCCGTGATGACCACGGCGCCAACGACCGCCGCGACGCGACGGTGTGTGGCGGCATTGCGTGTCCGTGCCGCCAGCCAGCGCGCACGCTGCCCCCGACGTCCGGCGACCGACGGGCGGCGCTCGGGAGGTGGCGGTGTGGAAAGCCTGGTGTCGGTGGTGGAATGCGTGGTCATGGTTCCTGTTCAAACGAACGCGGGGGCTGGCGATGTTCGCCAGCCCCCGCGTGGTGTAGCAACCGCGATCCGAACTTACTGGACCGTGATCTTGCCCTTCATGTTCATGGCAAGGTGCGGCGTGCAGAAAAAGTTGTACTCGCCAGCCGCGACACCCGCGAACGAGATCGTGTAGCTCTCGTCGGCGTTGAGCATCATCTTGCCCGACAACTCACCAGCCTGCTCCGGCATGTTGGCCATGAGCTGCGTCTTGGCTTCCGGCGAGAGCGTCGCACCGTCGAACGCGACGTTGTGCGGGCCGCCGCTGACGAGCACGAACTTCACGCCGTCGCCGGCCTTGATCGTGAGGTCAGCCGGCTCGAAACGGTAGCCAGCGCCGTCGCCGATCATCTTCACTTCGTGCGTCGTGCCCGTGATCGGGGCCATCGCACCAGCGGCCGGGGCCGCTGCCGGCGCCGCTGCTGCTTCAGCCGCCG
>CANJOX010000116.1 GCA_947475795.1 Gemmatimonadota bacterium | reverse complement strand
GCGTGATCGCGCCGACCTACGGACTCCGCCGCCGCGGGACTATCGGCTTAGAACTCCGCGCTCAGCGTGGCGAACACCGCCCGCGCCGGCAACACGAAGTAACGAATCGTGCCGGACCCCGACACGGCGCCACTACCGAACTTCTGCGTATCACCCAGATTCGCGCCGCGCACCGTGAGCGCGTAGCGGCCGCGCGTGGCGCGGACTGAGGCGTCGATGGTGTAGTAGTCGGGCAGCACGCGATCGGCGCTGCTGGTGTTGTCCAGAAACGCCTGCGACTGATAGCGCCCTTCCAGGCTCACCATGAAGCGGTTGGTCGGCGACACCTCAATGCGGTGCGACGAGATGAACGCCGGTGTGAGCAACGGCGTCACGTTGCGGCGCACCACCGGCGTGCCGCGTGACGAATCGGTGAACTGCGCGATGCGGTTTTTGCTCCACGTGGCGTTGCCGGCCAGCACCACGCGCGAAATCCCGCGATAGGCCGCATCGACTTCGATACCACGGCGGTAGCTGTTGCCCACGTTACGCCGCAGAATCGATCCCGACGCGGTGGGCGCGCCGATGCGCGCGATGTCGTTGCGGAAATCCATGCTGTACACGTTGGCCGACACGTCCATCGCGGCGCGTGACCACGTGATACCCAGCTCGGCGTCGCGCACCGACTCCGGCTTCACGCGCGTGAAATCGCCGTAGTCGGCCACGTTGCCGCTGTTCAGGTCGTCGTCGCCGGCCAACAGATCGTTGCGGGCCGGTTCACGGCTGGTGATGCCGTACGACGCGTACGTGGCCAGTCCCTTCGCCAGCTGATACGTGACGCCCGCCTTCGGATTGAAGAACAGCCAATCAATGCGGCGCTCGTCGATCCCGGCGTTGGCGTCGGGCTCGTAGCGAAACGTGGCGTAGCGCCCCTGCAGATCGGCAAACCAGCGGGCCTTACCGGCGTCGAGCGACAGCTTGGCGAAGGCGCTGGCGTCCTGCTTGTGGCCGGTGTTGTCGTACAGCGTGGTGGAGGGCTGGAAGTAGCCGCGGTGCGCGCGCTGATACGTGTTGGCGTTGACGCCGGTATTCACGCGCAGCGCACCGCGCTCCACGTTGTACGCGCTGGTCACGCCGTACCACGTGTGCGCGAGATTGAACCGATACCGGTCGGGAAGGTCGAAATAGTCGTAGTTGCCGCTGGCCGAGTTGCGGTACACGGTGGTGCTCAGCGATCCGCCATTCTGCAGCGCGCGTGTGTACGCCAGCGATACCAGTTGCTGGCCGAACTTGTCACGCTCGTTGGGCTGCAGCGGGTTGTAGCGGCGGTTCCTCTTGAGCTGCGCCAGCGTGGCGCCGGTGTAACTCAGCGTGTCGGCCAACAACCCCACCAGCGTGGTCAGCTTGATCACGTCACGCGCGCCGAACCAGCCCGCGCCCACGAAGGCCGAGCGCCCCATCACACCACTGTGATCGCGGTAGCCGTTGGTGCGCAGCGCGCTGGCGCGGCCGTACACGGCAAACTTGCTGGCGGTGAGCCCCGAGTTGAACGACGCGCTCACGCGCTGCGCGCCGAACGATCCCATCTGCAGCTGCACGTCCCCGCCGGCATCGGGGCGCGCCACTGGCATCGTCTCGAAGTTCACACTGCCCGCGAACGACGCCGTGCCCGCGGTGCTCGTCCCCACGCCACGCTGCACCTGCACCGACTGCACGTTCGACATGAGGTCGGCGAGATTGGCGAAGTACAGCACCTGATCTTCCATGTCGTTCAACGGCACGCCGTCGAGCGTGATGTTGATGCGGGTCTGGTCGATGCCGCGCAGCC
This sequence comes from Gemmatimonadota bacterium, assembly GCA_947475795.1. The sequence continues at coordinate 7,375 of CANJOX010000116.1, read as the reverse complement.
GCAGATAGCTGTACCCCCAGTTGGTGCCGGTTTCCGTGTGCGACGTCATCGACGGCGCGGCGTTCATAAGCAACATCGGGACGTCCTGCCCGAAGTGCCGCTGCGTGATCGCGGCGCGGCCGATGGTGGTGTGTGAGATCGGCGCCTGCTCATTGGCGCGGATGGCGCGGACCAGCACCCCTTCGATCTTGCGAACGGAGTCGGCCTTGGCGGCGACTTGGGCGCTGTCGGGACGGGCCTGCGCGCCGAGGGGGGCGGTGGCAACAGTCAGGAGGGCGGCGCTGAAAGCAGCGACACAAAGTCGCCGCGTGCGCCATTGGCGCGCGATTGCGTGCGGATACATCGATTGGACTCCCTACGCCGGTACGAGCCGGATCAGGTTCTACGGGACTCTCTCAGCCAACGCGCACTGGCGGCGCCGGCACCCCGGTCATGTGCGGAGAACCCTAATTAGCTTTGGCGTTCATGACCAGTCCGCTGCTCGCCCTGCTCTCCGCCCCCTGCGCCTGGCTCGCGGCGCACGGGAGCTCCTGCGCGGAGCTCGTCGGCTTCATCACGGGCGTGCTCAATGTCTGGCTCGTGACGCGCGAGAACATCTGGAGCTGGCCGCTCGGCGTGCTCAACGCCGGCTTTTACATCGTGGTGTTCGCCCGCACCGGTCTCTATTCGGACACGGGGCTGCAGGTGACGTATCTGGTGTTGTCGCTGTACGGCTGGTGGCACTGGCGGCGGGGCAGCACGCGACATGCGGCGGTCGTGGTCACGCGCACCCCGCCGCGCACCGCCGTGATGCTGGCGGCCATCGCGGTCGCGGGGTGGGTCGCGCTCGCCACGATTACGCGGCAGCTCCCCGGCGCCGCGCTGCCGTGGCTCGACGCGGCGCTCGTGTCGGTCAGCCTCGTGGCGCAGTACATGATGACGCGCAAACTCCTGGAGCACTGGTGGCTCTGGATTGCCGTTGACGTGGTGTACATCGGGATGTTCCTCAACCGGCAGCTGCCACTCACGGCGATCCTCTACGCCGTGTTTCTGGTCCTCGCCATCATCGGCTCCGTACAATGGCATCGATCGGCGGCACGGACGCGCCTCGCGACGGCATGACGACACTCACCCGCATCGTCCTCACCGGGTCAGAATCGGTGGGCAAGACCACCCTCGGCGCGCAGCTCGCGGCGCACTACGGCGTGGCCTGCGTCCCCGAGTTCGTGCGCGACTACGCCGCCGCCAAAGGGGCACCGCTCGACTTCCGCGATCACGGTCCCATCGCCAAGGGACAGATGGCGCTCGAGGACACGCAGATCGCCGCGGCCCGCATGCGCGGCGACACGCTGCTGCTGCAGGACACCGACCTCGTGAGCACGGTCGTGTATTGCCATCACTACTTCGGGCGCTGCCCCGCGTTCATCGAGGAGGCCGCCATCGCGCGCCGTGCCGCGCACTATCTGCTGCTGGACATCGACGTCCCGTGGATCGCCGACGGCGTCCGCGACCGCGAGGCACAGCGCCACGAGGTGCAGGCGCTCTTTCGCGACACGTTGGCGCGATTCGACGCGCCGGTTACCGTTGTACAGGGCACGTGGGACGAACGACTGACCACGGCCGCCGCACTGATCGACATCCTCCTCGCCCCCGAAAAACATGGCTGATAAGACCCAGAACTTCGCCAACCACGCGAAGTACATGCCGATGTTCCATTTCTTCGCCGCGCCGCTCTCGATGATTTTCCTGATCTGGAGTGCATGGCGGGCCATGACGATCCGAGACGTCGAGACGCATTACCTGCTGGTTGGCGCGCTGGCGCTCTTCGGGGCGGTCTCGGTGTCACGCCTTTCGCCGTTGCGCGCGCAGGACCGCCTGATCCGCCTCGAAGAGCAGCTGCGCTATGCGCGCCTGCTGCCGGCCGATCTCGCCGCGCGGGCAGAGGCCGCCTTCTCGCCGCGGCACTACATCGCGCTGCGCTTCGCGAGCGACGCCGAACTGGCCGCGATGGTCGAGATGGTGGTGAAGAATCCGGCGCTCACGGGCAAGGAGATCAAGAGTCAGATCAAAACCTGGCGCCCCGATCACTTCCGCGTCTAGCGCAGACCCGTCGCGCCGGCAGGTGTCGCACTACCGGCGCGACCGCAGCACCTCGACCGGCAGCCCACCATTCGCCGTACGCAACACGGCGTCGAACGACAGCCGCGTCTGTCCGGCCAGCACGCGGTCGGGCACCAGCAGCCCCAGCTGCCACCCGCGCCCGCCGGCGCGCACCACGTCGCCCAGACGCGCGTACAGCGACCGCAGGTCGGCGCCATCGCCGATGCGGAGCCCATACGGCGGGTTGGTGAGCACCAACCCGGCCGGACCGATCGCCTCGAGCGATGTCTCCGACAGCGACCCCTGCTCGATCACGACATCCTGCCGCACCCCCGCGCGCTCCGCATTCGCCAGCGCGGCTTTGCACGCCCCCGCGTCACGGTCGCGCAGCACGATCGGCACCCCCACCGACGGCAACTGCACCGCCGTGGCCGCCGCACGGACGGCGGCATGCATGGCCGGGTCGGCCCCGGGCCAGTGCTCCATCGCGAACGCGCGGCCCAGCCCCGGCGCCATGCGTCGCACCCGCAGCGCCGCCTCAATGCCGATCGTGCCCGAGCCGCAGAACGGGTCCACCAGCGGCACCGCACCGTCCCACTCGCACGCCGCCAGCATGGCGGCCGCCAGCGTCTCGCGCAGCGGCGCCTTCGCAATCGCCTGACGCCATCCGCGACGGTGCAGCAGCGCCCCCGAACTGTCGGCGCTGATGGTGCACCGGTCATGGTCGAAGCGCACCACAATCAGCTGCGTATTGCCATCGTCGTCGTCCTCGTCATCCTTTGCGCGCCCCAGCGCCTGCGATCCCGCAATGCTGTTCGTGATGCCGCGCGCCACGCGCTCGGCCACGGCGTCCGAGTGATACAGGCGCGACTTGCGGCACGTCACCCGCAACCGCACCGCCGCCCCGGGGGTGAGCACGTGATGCCACGGCACACGCGCCGCCATCTTCTCGAGCGTGGCGAAATCACGCGCCTCGAACTCGGCGAGTCGCACCAGCACGCGGCTGGCCAGACGCGACCACAGATTCGCCGTGAACAGTTGATCGGCGGTGGCCGTGAAGGACACGCCCGCCGGACTCACTTCGCGGGGGGTGATGCCAAGCGCCACGCACTCGGCGGCCACCAGCGGCGCGAGCCCCGGGGCGGCGACGGCGAACGCATCGAAGCCCGACGGGCGCTCCGTCGGGATCGGCGTGGCACTGGGGCGTGTGACGCGGGCCGGACGGGCCGGACGCGCGGGGATCAGATTGTCTGGCTTATGCGGCTTGGGCACTCATCTCGCGACGACGCAGCGTGGTGTACGGCGTCCGTGCCCCCCGCGCGAGCAGCAGATGCCAGAACTCTTCGGCATCCAGCGGAGGCGAGAACAGAAACCCCTGTCCCAGCTGGCAGCCGAGGGCGAGCAACTGGCCCCGCTGGGGCTCCGTCTCGATACCTTCGGCCACCGTGTTCATCCGCAGCGTCGCACCGAGTGCAATGATCGCACTGGCCAGCACCGGTCCTTCGCCTCCCTGATCGATGTCGTCCACAAACGCCTTGTCGATCTTCAGGATGTCGATCGGATAGCGCTGCAGATAGCTCAGGGAAGAATAACCCGTGCCGAAATCGTCGAGGGCCAGCGACACGCCCAGCGCTTTCAGGGCGGTCAGGCGGGCCATGGACAACACGGTGTCGTGCATCAGCATGCTCTCGGTGATCTCGAGCACCAGCTGCCCCGGCGACAGTCCAGAATCCACCAGCGCCTCGCGCACGTCGTCAACGATGCCCGGCTCCTGCAGCTGGCGGCCCGACAGATTCACGGTGATGCGAACCGGCAAGCCACGCTCACGCGTCCAGCGCTGCGCCTCCCGACAGGCGCGGCGCAACACCCAGCGCCCGATCGGCACGATGAGCCCCGTTTCTTCCGCGATCGGGATGAACACGCCGGGCGCCACGCGCCCGCGCTCGCGGCACAGCCACCGCACGAGCGCCTCGGCCCCGATGATCTCCCCCGTGTCGAGGGCCACGATGGGCTGGTACTGGAGCAGGAACTCCTCGCGCTCGAGCGCCTGACGAAGATCGGCCTCGACCACCAGCCGTTCCAGCGCGGCATGATGCATCGTGGGCTCGAACAGCACGTGCTGTCCCTTGCCGCGACCCTTCGCGACGTACATCGCGAGATCCGCATTGCGGACCAGCTCGTCGGTGGTCTCGCCGCTCGACGTGCGGGCAATGCCGATGCTGGCGTTCACGAACACTTCCTTGCCACCCAGCGCGAAGGGCGTGCTCAGCGCGGTCCGGATCCGCCCCGCGATGTGCAACACCTCCTCCACCGACGCCGTCTGCTCCACGAGGACGGCAAACTCGTCGCCGCCAAGGCGGGCGATCAGGTCGCTCTCACGGACGCACACCGCCAGTCGCCGCGCCGCTTCCACGAGCAGGTGGTCGCCGGCCGCATGGCCCAGCGAGTCGTTCACCGTCTTGAAATTGTCCAGATCGAGGAAGAGGACCGTGACGGTACCGGCCGTGCGTTGCGCGCGCGCCAGCGCATGCCCCACCTGATACAGGAACAGTGAGCGGTTGGCCAGATCGGTGAGCGGATCGTGAAAGGCCTGATGCATGTACTGCTGCTTGATGATGCTCTGCTCGGTCACGTCGCGCGTGTTGAGCACGAGCCCTTGAATGACCGGCTCACGCAGCAGATTCGTGCCCACGTTGTCCACGGTGAGCCAGGTCCCGTTCGCATGGCGTAGACGCCACTCGCGCTTCATCGCGCCGGGAGCCGCGACATCGGGAAAGACGTGCAACGGTCGGGCGAGGTCCGCGAGGAATTGCCGGGCCGCGGGCGCGTCGTCGGGGTGCAGCATCGCCTCGAGCGGCGTGGCCGCCAGCCGCGCGGGATCGTGACCGAACACCGCCGTGACGGAAGGACTCGCGTACCGGATCGTGCCGTCCGGATCGAGGATCATGATCACGTCGCTGCTGTGCTGCACGAGGGCCTGAAAGCGCGCCTCGTTGTTGCGCGCCGTGACCTCCGCGAGGCCGCGGGCGGCATCCGTCGTGGACGTGAACTGCCGGGCGAACGCCAGAAAAGTGAGGACCACGACCCCCACGGCCAGTGCCTGCAACGGCTCCGCCCCGGGACTCGTGGCGACGTCCGTGTAGGCCAACCGGAGCAGCAGGACGAATCCCGGCAGCACCGCCACGTACGGAATCAGGCTGCCGGCCAACCGGTCCCGCTCGTGGCGACGGCGGAGCGTCCGCTGCATGGCGGTGGCGCTGGTCAGCCACGCGGCCACGGCGACGAGCGCCAGGCTGATCGGCGACACCACCCGCACGATATCGAGGGCCGCGCCACCCACAGTCAGCTGCACAATGGCGGCCACGTGCGCGACGAATTGCAGCAGCAGCGCGGCACCGAGGACGGCCAGCACCTGCGCCCCGTGCCGGAGCGCGGTGCGCGCCCACGCCACCGAGACCACCAGCATGAGCATCAGCGCCATCGTCGCCTGCAAGTGCAGGAGGGCGAACGGGCCCATCGGGATGGTCCGATCACCGACCATCCAGCTGTCGTACCAGGTAACCAGCAACCCCGCCACGGCCACCGTGAGGAGATCGATCGAGAGCTTGGCGCGATCGACCACCGACCGCGGCGCATTCGGCAACCACCGGAAGCCGAGCAGCACCAGCAGTTCGGCGATAACCGGCGCGAGCATGGCGGTGGTCTCCGCCGCGGCTGGAAAGCGGGGGCGCAACACGACGTCCGACGCCACCTGCACGATCGCGAGCACGGTGACGGCCAGCGCCACGATCCGCCAGAAGGTGCGCGACCCGCGGTCGAGCGCCTGTTCACGCCCGGCGCGGATGGCCAGCGCCAGCGCCGCAAGGCCGAGCGGCAGCAGGGCGAGCCCGCCGGACCAGCCAGCCGGCGCGGGGCCGGCCGCGCCCACCGCCATTGAGGCGGTCACCAGTACGGTGTAGCCGATCAGGAGGGCGAGGAGCAGCCGATCCCGTGTCTCCCCGAAAACGGGTGTGCCGACCACAGGGACGCTCTGCAGCGATCTCCGGAGTGCGGTGGTCAGGACAGCGCCCGATGCTCGCAAGCCGGCGTCGGCTGGTGAGGGCATGAAGACAGAAGGGTCAGGGTATTTGCGTTTCCAGAAAGAGGGACGCACCGCCCGCCCGAACCGTCACATCCGCCGCGGGCTCCCGCGCCGGACCACGCGCAGCACGAACAGCAGCGCGAACACGCCGGCATACAATAGCGGCTCCGTGAGATCCTTTTTCACCGCCCACAGGAAGTGCACGCACCCGGCCACCGCCGACACGTAGACCAGCCGGTGCAGCTGATTCCACCGCTTACCGCCCAGCTTCCGGATCGACGACTTGGTCGACGTGAGCGCCAGCGGCACCATGAGCAGGAACGCCAGCATCCCGACCGTGATGTACAACCGCTTCAGAATATCTTCAGCGATCGCGGGCCAGTCGAAGAACTGGTCGAGCACGAGGTAGACGCTCAGATGCCCCATCGCCCAGAAGAAGGCGGCCAGTCCCAGAAAGCGGCGCTGCGTGACCATCCAGCCCCAGCCGGTGAGGCGCATGAGCGGCGTGACCGCCAACGACGCCGCCAGCAGCCGGAGCGCCCACTCGCCCGACGCGTGCTCGAGCGCCTCGATTGGTTCGGCCCCTAACTGATCCAACAGCAGCTGCGCGACCAGCACGATGGCGGGCACGATCACGAGCAGCCACAGCGCAGGACGGAGCACGCGCCGCGCCGGCGCTTCGGCGCGCGCCAGCCACGGCGACATCAGCGGGCTCAGTAGTTCTTCCGCAGATCCATGCCGCTGTACAGCGACGCGACCTGACTGGCGTACCCGTTGAACGGAAGCGTGGGGATCTTCAGGAACTGCCCGATCCGACGCTCTTTGGCCTGGCTCCACCGCGGATGATCGACCATCGGGTTCACGTTGGCGTAGAAGCCGTACTCACTGGGATTGGCGTCATTCCAGGTCGTGTTGGGCATCTTGTCGGTGAACTTGATCTTCACGATCGCCTTGATCCCCTTGAAGCCGTACTTCCACGGCACCACGAGCTTGAGCGGGGCCCCATTCTGGTTCGGCAGCGCCTTGCCGTACATGCCGGTGGCCAGCAGCGCCAACGGGTGATTGGCTTCGTCGAGGCGCAGCGCCTCCTTGTACGGCCACGGCAACACCGCGCGGGCCTGCCCCGGCATCCGGCGCGGGTCGTACAGGGTGGTGAACTCCACGAACTTGGCCCCCGGGAGCGGCTCGCAGCGCGCCACGACGTCCTTGAGCTGC
>CANJOX010000115.1 GCA_947475795.1 Gemmatimonadota bacterium | reverse complement strand
GCGCCGCGCGGCGTGCGCATCTTCTGAGTCGCTGATGACCGAACCGTCGTTCCAGGTCGCCGCACCGCGCAGTACGCCGGTCGCCAATCCGCTGTTCGAGTACGTGCTGCGGCTGGGTGACGATCGCCTCGTGCTTGGCCATCGGCTGTCGGAGTGGTGCGGCCACGGGCCGATCCTCGAGGAGGACATCGCCCTCGCCAACATGGCACTCGACCTGATCGGTCACGCCACGTCGCTGCTGGGGCTCGCCGGTGAGCTCGAGGGGCGGGGACGCGATGCCGACCGGCTGGCGTATTTCCGCGACGCCGTGGCGTATCGCAACGCGCTGCTGGTCGAAGTCCCCAATGGCGACTTCGCGGTCACCATGGTGCGGCAGTTCCTGTTCGACGCCTACAGCGTGCTGATCTGGGATGCGCTCTCGCGCTGCGAACACGAAGGGCTGGCGGCGATCGCCGTCAAATCGCTCAAGGAAGACAAGTACCACCTGCGGCACAGCAGCGAGTGGGTGGTCCGGTTGGGCGACGGCACCGACGAAAGCCACGCCCGCGCGCAGGCCGCGCTTGATTCGCTCTGGCGCTACACGGGTGAACTGTTCGACCAGGACGCCGTGGACGATGCGGTTGCCGCCGAAGCGTTCATCGCGATCGACAAGGCCGCACTGCACTCGCTGTGGGAGAAGATGGTCACGGACGTGCTGCGTCGCGCCACCCTCACCGTCCCGGCCGATCCGGCCATGCGTCGCGGCGGGCGACGTGGGTTTCACACGGAGGCGTTGGGGCACATGCTCGCCACGATGCAGATCGTGGCCCGCTCGCACCCCGGCGCGGCATGGTAACGCGCGTCCGACCGGCGTACGGCACATGCTGAACCGCGAGGAGGTGTACGCGGTGTTGCGGACGGTCATGGACCCCGAGGTGCCGGTCATCAGCGTCATCGATCTGGGGATCGTGCGCGATGTCGCCATCGACGGCAGCGCGGTGCGCGTCACCATCACGCCCACGTACTCCGGCTGTCCGGCCATGCGCGAGATCGAGGCCGACATCCGGACGGCACTGCAGGCACACGGCGTTGGTGACGTGTCGATCGATCTCGTGCTCTCACCGGCCTGGACCACCGACTGGATCGGCCCCGAGGCACGCGAGAAGCTCCGCGCCTACGGCATCGCCCCGCCGGGGCGCGCCGAACCGCAGGGGCTGATCACGCTCACCCGCGCGCGCGTGCCCGTGCCGTGTCCCTTCTGCGGCTCCAGCGACACGCGATTGCAAAGCGAATTCGGCAGCACCGCGTGCAAGGCGATCCACGTGTGTAATACGTGTAGACAACCATTCGACGAATTCAAAGCACTCTGATACTGCCAAAAGCTTAGGCGGCAGGAAGGAGAACAAAAGGGAGGAGGAAGCAACACCCGCTCGCGCGGTACACTGCATCCTCCTCCCTTTTACCTCCTCCCTGCCGCCTAAGCCATTGGCAGTTCTCGGTCCATCAGTCCCGCAAGAACTACTTCAGATCCCCAAACGGCAAGTGTCCCGCACGCTCAGTGGCCGAGCGGCAGGCGGTCGGCGCACCCTTGCCGTCCAGCAGCTGCCAGATCTCCACGCGACGGTTCGGCGCCTGCGCGGTCTTGTTGGCCTTCGACACGCGCGGACGCGGCGGGCCGGGATCGGCGTCACCGTTCGGCGCCACGATGCACTGTTCGCCGAAGCTCGACGACACGATGCGATCCTTGATCGACGCGGCGTCCTTGCCGGCGAGTTTGAGCAGCGACTTCATGACCGCTTCCGCCCGGGACTTCGCGAGGGAGTTGTTGTACGCCTCGTCGCCGTACCAATCGGTGTGTCCTTCCACCGAGACGCGCAGCGTCGGGATGCGCTTCATGGCCTCGAGCACCACCTTCAGCGTGTCCATCCCCGACTTCAGCACGATCGCCTTGTCGAAGTCGAACAGCGTTTCGTCGAGCGCCACACGCGCCGCTTCGACCGCCTTGCAGTCCACCGTCGCCGTCTTGGTCTGCGTGCTGCCGTACGCCGTCTTCGTGGCGGTGATCGTCGTGCTGCCGGCCGCGTTGCACGTCACCGTGCCGTTGCTGACCGAGGCGATCGACGCATTCGCCGTGCTCCACGTGATCGCGCCGAGGTCGACGTTGTCCGCATCCACGGCCTTCGCCGCGAACGACAGCGTCTTGCCCACATCCGTCGCGCCGCTCGTCGGCGTGAGCGTCAGCGTCCACGCCGGCGGCGGCACGGTGACGGTCGACGACGCCGTGCGCTCGATCTTCTTGACGAGGCCCTTGCAGGTGATCGTGGCCGTGCCGTACTTCACGGCCGTCGCCTTGCCCGTGTTGTCCACCGTCGCCACCGACGCGTCGCTCGACGCGCACGTCAGGTTGAGCACCTTCCGCAGTTCGATCGGACGCGCCTTCATGTCGGCGGCCGAGAGCGCGAACTGGCGCGTGCTGCCGCGGGCGATCGTGGCCGTGGCCGGATCGATCTTGAGCGTCCAGTCGAACTGCTCCACCGAGGCGCAGCCACCGCGCAGCGCGTACGTGACGCCGGCGCGCAGGCCGAGGTTACGCGACGTGCCGTCGAGGTTCTGCTCATTCGGCGACGGGTTGTTGTCCAGGATGCCGTCGATGCGGGCGCCCCACTTGCCTGCCGAGCACAGCTTGAGCCCCAGCAGTCCCGTCATGCCGTCTTCGTATTCGTTCGGCGTGGCGCGGCCGGCGTACACGGAATTCACGTAACCGCCGCCGAGCACCAGCGAGGCCTTCTTCGACGCGACGATCGGTACCGTGAGCGTGGCGAGGCCGCGGAACGGACGGTAGGTGATGTCTTCGTTCGGGGCGCGGGTTGCCTTCGTACTGCCAACCTGAATGTCCCCTTCGACGCCGAGCCACTTGTACACGGACAGGCCGGCGCGGGCACCGATGCCGGCCACGTTGTCCATGCGCACCTTGTCGTCCAGCTTCGTAAACTGCCCGAACGCGCCGACTTCAACGCGCTCGCCAAGGCTCTGCGCCTGGACGGCGGGAACGGCGGCCAGCGCCGTCACCAGTGAGATACCGATCAATCGTGTTTTCATACGATCCTGTGCAGAAGTCCAGTAATGAACGGACACCACCGGTGCCCGCCCGTGGCGGCGACGCCCCACGGTGTGCATGAATCGTAAGGGGTTGAGGCGTAGTGCGATACATCACAATCCCGCGGTGACGCGATGCGCCAGCGGGCCCATCCGCGGCCCGGGCGGGCTGGAGGGGTCCCGACGGGCCGCCGACCGTGTCCCGTCCGCGGGCGGCCCGGCTGGGCTCAGGCCCGCAACAGCCCCTCGATCGCGGCGCTGATGGCCTCAACCCCCGGCACCACGGCCTCCAGGAGCACCGTGTGGTAGGGGACCGGGATATCGGCGGGGGCCAGGCGCTGAATGGGGGCGTCGAGATGCCAGAACGCCTCCTGCGCCACCACGCCCGCAATCTCCGCCCCGAAGCCGGCCGTCAGGTTGTCCTCGTGCACGATCAGGCACCGCCCGGTCTTCCGGACCGACGCCAGCACGGCGGCCCGGTCCCAGGGGGAAATGGTGCGCAGGTCGATCAGCTCCACCCGGTCCCCGAAGGCCTCCGCAGCCTCGGCACACCGGTGCACCATGGCACTCCACGACACCACCGTCACATCCGTCCCCTCGCGTACGATCCGTGCCTGCCCGAAGGGCAGCACGTAGTCGTCGCCCGGGTACCGCCCGCTACCGTCGCCGGTCATCAGCAGCGACCGGTGCTCGAAGAAAATGGTCGGGTTCGGGCTGCGCATCGCGGCGCGCAGCAATCCCACCGCATCGGCCGCGTTCGACGGCATCGCCACCTGCCATCCGTAGGCGTGCGCAAAACGCACTTCGTCGCTCAGGCTGTGCCACGGATCGCCGACGTCCTTGCCGAACCCGCCCGGCATGCGCACCACGATCGGCGCGGCAAAGCGGTTGGCGGTGCGCCACCGCATCGTCCCGGTGTTGTTCAGCTGTTCGGTGGCGGGATCGGCGTACTTCCGGAACTGGATCTCGGCCACGGGCATGAGCCCGCTGATCGCCATGGCCACGGCCCGCCCGATGATCCCCTCTTCGGAGAGGCTGGTGTCGAACACGCGCGACGGGCCGAACTGCTTCTGCAGCCCCTCGGTCACGAGGTGGACGCCCCCCTTCCGCCCCACGTCCTCGCCGAACACGACGACCTTGGGGTTGACCGCCAATTCGTGCCGCAGCGTGCGGCGGATCGCTTCGGCGTAGCGCAGCAGCTCGCCGTCCTCGTGTGGCACCGCCGTCCCGCCCAACGCGGTCCGTTCGGCGCGCGACAGGCCACCCATGGCCTCGGCGACATCGGGCGCGTCATCGGCAAAGACGTGCTGCGCGATCGTGCCGGCATCCGGAATGCCCCGGGCGCGGGCCTCCTCCAGCCCGGCGGCCACATCGCGTGCTACCTCGGCCTCGAGCGCATCCCAGTCGGCGGGGGTGAGCACCGCGGGCACGAGATAATCACGCAGCTTCGGGAGCGGGTCCCGCGCCAGATCGTCCGCGATCTCTTCGTCGGTGCGGTACCCCTTCTGATTGTCGGGGCCGGAGTGACTGCACAGGCGCGGGACGGTCAGACGCACCAGCGCCGGTCCCTCTCCGCGGCGCACGTGCGCCACGGCTTCCTGCAGCAGGCCGGCCGCCTCGTGCGGATCGGTGCCGCTGCCGTTGCGGATGAACAGGTTGGTGAACGACGCGAGGTTCCGCGCGATATCGCCCCCCGGTGTCTGCATGTCGCCGCGCACGCTGATGCCGAGGTCGTTGTCCTCGATGTAAAACAGCATCGGCAGCTTGAGCGTGGTCGCCATGGTGAGCGAGGCCCAGAAGCCGCTGGTGGCCACGGAGGCATCGCCGCCCAGCGCGACGCTCATGCACTGCGCATACCCGGCGTCGCCGAGCGTATCGCGATGGTACGTGATGGACTGCGCCCATCCGGCCGCCGGCGTGTACTGCGAGCCGACGTCACCGGACATCGGGAGCACGGTGCATCCGGCGCGATTGGGGAGGTTGCACACCACGCCGATGTCGCGGCCGTCGCTGAAGCCGCCGGCCCGGCCGAGTGGGCTGCCGAAGGCGTCGGGAATGGACAATCCCACCGAGAGGAGGAACGGGCGCGAGCGGTAGTACGCCCCCGCGCCGTCGTGCTGGCCGTTGATGAGCGAGCCCAGAATGACCTGCGCCATGTCGTGGCCGCGCGCCGAGAACTGGTACAGCACCAGATGCTCGCGCGGCACCGCATGCCGCATGCGGTTGGTGGTCTCCTCGGTGTCGTCGATGGCCCGCGAAACGAGCGTGTGGTACGCGATGCGACGCCAGTCGAAGCCGGCGTGAGGCATCGTCCGCGTGGCGGCGGAGGCGCGGGGCGATGTCGGGACACCCGTCGTGACAACAGGCTTGGCAGCAGACTTGGCAGGCATATGCTACTAATCTGCCCGACCGTGCCCCCCGACGGGAGCGTCGGAATGGTAGTTTTCGGTATGCACTCCCCGGTCTCTTCCCTGCTGATCGATCAGCGTGACGGTGTCCTGACGCTCACGCTCAATCGCCCCGACGTTCTCAATAGCTTTAACCGCGAAATGGCGGCGGCGCTTCTGGCGGCGCTGCAGCATGCGGCTGCCGAACCGACCGTGCGCGCCGTGGTGCTCACCGGCGCCGGTCGCGGCTTCTGTGCCGGTCAGGATCTCGCGGAGGCGTTGCCGCAGGGCGACGGCCCCATGCCCGATATCGGCGAGATCGTGCAGACCTGCTACAACCCCATTATCCGCGCCATCCGCACCCTCGAAAAGCCGGTGCTGTGCGCCGTGAACGGCATCGCGGCCGGCGCGGGGGCCAACCTCGCCTTTGCGTGCGATCTCACCATCGCGGCGGATGACATCAGCTTCGTGGAAAGCTTCGCGAAGCTGGGGCTCATCCCCGACACCAGCGGCACCTTCTTTGTACCGCGCCTCGTGGGGATGCAGCGTGCCACGGGGATGTTCTTCCTGGCCGAGAAAATTCCGGCGGTGAAGGCGAAGGAGTGGGGGCTCATCTGGGACGTGGCGCCGAAAGCCGAGCTGATGACGGTGGTGCACGCCATGGCGTCGTCGCTGGCCACGCAGGCCACCCGTGGGTTCGGTCTCACCAAGCGGGCGCTCAACGCCAGCTTCGCGAATGGCCTCGACGCCCAACTCGACGTGGAAGCGCAGGCCATGCATGAAGCGGGACGTACGGCCGACTACGAAGAGGGCGTGCGTGCCTTCCTCGAGAAGCGCGCCCCGGTGTACCGCGGCGCATGAGCCCCGTCTCGGCAGGCCTCGCCAATGCTGTTGTGGGTGTCGTCGGCGCCGGTGCGATGGGCGCGGGGATTGCGCAGGTGGCGGCGGTGCACGGCCACACAGTGGTGCTGGCCGATGCGCAGGCGGCCTCCATTGCGCGCGCGCGGGACGGCCACGTGAAGGCGCTCGCCCGCGAGGTGGAGAAGGGGCGCCTCACGCGCGAGGCGGCCGACGCCGTGCTGGCGCGCATCACGTACGTGGACGGCGTCAGCGCGGAGCAGCTGGCCGCCTTTGCGCCGTGCGGCGTGGTGATTGAGGCGATCGTGGAACAGCTCGCCATCAAACAGCAGCTGCTGCGTGCGCTCGAAGCGATCGTGGCGCCGTCGGCGATACTGGCGTCGAACACCTCGTCGCTGTCCATCGCCGCGCTGGCCGGCTCGTGCGCGCACAGCGAGCGGGTGGTGGGTGTGCACTTCTTCAATCCGGCGCCCGTCATGCCGCTGGTGGAGATCATCCCCGCCATCACCACGTCGGAGGGCGTCATCGCCGACGCGCGGGCGCTGGTGACGGCGTGGGGCAAGACCACGGTCCTCGCCGCCGACACCCCGGGATTCCTGGTGAACCGGGTGGCGCGGCCGTTCTACGGCGAATCGCTGCGCATCCGCGAAGAAGGGATCGCCGATTGCGCCACGATCGACTGGGCCATGAAAACCGTGGGCGGCTTTCGCATGGGCCCCTTCGAACTCATGGACTTTATCGGGCTCGACGTGAACTTCGCCGTCACACGGTCGGTGTTCGAGGGGATGTTTCTCGATCCGCGCTACCGTCCGGCGCACGCGCAGCAGCGGCTGGTGGAAGCCGGCTGGCTGGGGCGCAAAACCCGGCGTGGTTTCTATGACTACCGCGACGGCGCCGTGGCACCGGTTCCGCACGATGACCCGGCGCTGGGGCAGCGCATCGTCGATCGCGTGCTGGCCATGCTCGTGAACGAAGCCGTCGAGGCGGTGCACCTGCAGTTGGCCTCGGTGCAGGACATCGAGCTCGCCATGACCACCGGCGTCAATTATCCGCGTGGCCTGTTAGAGTGGGGCGATGAGATCGGCGCGCCCAACGTGCTGGCGATGCTGCAGGTGTTGCAGTCGGAAACGGGCGACGATCGCTACCGCCCCAGCACGCGCCTCCGTCGCGCCGTGCAGGCCGGCGCCTCGCTGCGCGACGCCCGGCGGTACTCGTGACCACGCCCTCCGCGGTCGACGTCGTCAACACGCTGATGGCCCGCGACCGCTTCTCGCAGTGGCTCGGCATCGAAGTGCTCGAGGCCGGCGTCGGGCACGCCGTGCTCCGGATGCCTGTGCGCGACGACATGGTCAACGGCTTCGGCACGTCGCACGGCGGCATTCTCTTTTCGCTGGCCGACAGTGCCTTCGCCTTTGCCACGAATGCCGGCGGCGTCCTCAGCGTGGCCATCGACTGCTCCGTCAGCTTTCCCGTGGCCGTGCGTCCGGGAGACGTGCTGACCGCCACCGCCGTGGAGCAGAGTACCACCAAGCGCCTGGCCTTTTGTGATGTCACCGTGCGCAATCAGGACCACGTGATCGCCGGTCATTTCCGCGGCACGGTGTACCGAACGGCCACTCCTCATCAGCTGTAAACCGGACCACATGAACGACGCCTATATCATCGAAGGACTGCGGACGCCGATCGGCAACATCGGCGGCGCGCTGAGTCATGTGCGCGCCGACGATCTGGCGGCACATGCGATCTCGTCGCTCCTCGCGCGGGTCGCCGAAACGTCCCCGGGCTTCGATCCGGCGCAGATCGCCGACGTCATCCTCGGCTGCGCCAATCAGGCCGGCGAAGACAATCGCAACGTGGCCCGCATGGCGTCGCTGCTGGCCGGATTGCCGGTCACGGTTCCCGGTGAAACGGTGAACCGGCTGTGCGCGTCGGGGCTGAACGCGGTGGCCAGCGCGGCCCGCGCCATCAAGGCCGGCGAGGGCGACCTGTACGTGGCCGGCGGCGTGGAGAGCATGACGCGCGCCCCGTATGTGATGTCGAAGGGCGCCACCCCGTTTGCGCGTGATGTGCAGCTCTTCGACACGAGCCTCGGCTGGCGCTTCGTGAATCCGAAGATGAAGCAGCTGCACGGCACCGACTCGATGGGTGAGACCGCGGAGAATGTGGCCGCGCAGTACGGCGTGTCGCGCGACGATCAGGATGCGTTCGCCGTGCGTTCGCAGCAGAAGGCGGCCGCCGCGCAGCGCGAGGGACGCCTGGCCGAAGAGATCGTGCCGGTGTCGATCCCGCAACGGAAGGGCGACGCCGTGGTGGTGCGCGAAGATGAATTCCTGCGTCCCGATACCACCCTGCAGACGTTGGCCAAGCTCAAGCCGGCCTTTCGGCACGACGGGAACGGTTCCGTCACGGCGGGCAACGCCAGCGGCCTGAACGACGGCGCGGCCGCGTTGCTGATCGCCTCGGGCGGTGCCGCGTCGCAGTACGGTCTCACACCGATGGCGCGGATCGTGTCGAGCGCCGCGGCCGGTGTCGAGCCGCGCATCATGGGCATGGGTCCGGTGCCGTCCACGCGATTGGCGCTGTCGCGAGCGGGGCTCCGGCTCGATCAGATGGACGTGATCGAACTGAACGAAGCGTTCGCCGCCCAGGGGCTGGCGTGTCTGCGTGAACTCGGCGTCGCCGACGATGATGCGCGCGTGAATCCGAATGGTGGCGCCATCGCCCTCGGACACCCGTTGGGCATGAGCGGCGCCCGTCTGGCGCTCACGGCGGCGCGTGAGCTGCGTCGTCGCAACGGCCGCTACGCGCTCTGCACCATGTGCATCGGCGTGGGGCAGGGCTTCGCCATGATCATCGAGCGGGTCTGAACGCCGTGATCTACGCGTTTGACGGCTTC
>CANJOX010000114.1 GCA_947475795.1 Gemmatimonadota bacterium | reverse complement strand
TTGATCGGACCGCCGGCGGGCTGCTGCGTGACCGGATCGTTCGTGGTCAGGTCGGGGCTGATGGTTTCCCAGCGCATGCCACCGTCGCGCGTGCGATGCACGAACTGCGACGCGTGGTACACCACCTCCGGATCGTGCCGCGACACGAGAATCGGCGCGACCCACTGGAAGCGGTAGCGCACATCCTTCGCCGCCTGCCCCACGAGCTGCTGCGGATAGAGGTTCACGTTGCGCCGCTCACCGGTGGCCAGATCCCAGCGATTGATGGCGCCGCCGTAGCAGCCACCCCAGATCACGCCGGGATGATCCGGATGCAACGACACGGGACCGGTCTCGCAGCCGCTGGCGTAACGCCAGCCCGCGAGCGGATGCAGATCGTTGGGGCCGCTCGCCGACGGCACGCTGATCGAGGTGTTGTCCTGCTGCGATCCGTACAGCCGGTACGGAAACGCATGGTCCACGACCACTTCGTACAGCTCCGCCGTGGGCATCACGTTCATCGAACTCCACGAGCGGCCGCCGTTCAGCGACACCACCGACCCGCCGTCGTCGGAGAGCGCCATGATCTTCGGCTGCGCCGGATTGATCCACAGGTCGTGCGTATCGCCGTGCGGCACGGCCACCGCCTCGAGCGTCTTGCCGCCGTCGATCGAGCGATGCAACTGCACACTCATGATCCACACCGTGTGTTCGTCCACCGGGTCGGCCACGAGCCGGTAGTAGTACCACGCGCGCTGCCGGATGCGGTTCTCGTCGTTCACCCGCGCCCAGGTCGCGCCGGCGTCATCCGACCGATACAACCCGCCCAGCGGCTCCGCCTCGATGATGGCCCACACGCGCTCCGGATTCGCGGGGCTCACGGTAAGCCCGATCTTCCCAGTCAGCCCCGTCGGGAGGCCGCCGCCCAGCTTCGTCCACGTGTCGCCGGCGTCGGTGGACTTCCAGAGGCCGCCCTCGCTGCTGCCGGAGATCATGGTCCACGGCTTCCGCTCGCCGCGCCAGAAGGCGGCGTACAGGATGCGCGGATTTTTGGGATCCATCACGAGGTCGGATGCCCCGGTGGAGTCGTTCAGGAACAGCACCTGCTGCCACGACGTCCCGCCGTCGCGCGAGCGGTAGATCCCGCGCTCGCGGTTGCGGCCGAACGGATGGCCAAGCGCGGACATGTACACCACATCGGGATTGGTCGGATGCACGGCGATGCGGCCGATGGCGCCGGTCTCGCCCAGTCCGATAAAGGTCCAGCGCTTGCCGCCGTCGGTGGACTTCCACGCACCGCGCCCCGTGCTCGAGTTGCCGCGCACATCCTGCGAGCCCGTCCCCACGTAGATGACATTGGGATCGGAGTCGGCCACACGCACGGCGCCGATCACGCCACCGAAGTACCCGTCACTGATGTTGCGCCAGCTCTGGCCCGCATCGTCGGTGCGCCACACGCCGCCGCCGGTGGATCCGGACAGGAACGTGTGAGGCTGCGACGGGATCCCCGCGATGGCGGTGGACCGTCCCCCGCGCGTGGGCCCCACGGAGCGAAACCGCATCGACGCCCCCAGCGACGAATCGAGCGGAGCGACGGACGACGCGGCCGGGCGGGCAGCGACGGGGCGCTGGGCGAACGCGGGGCCGGAGACGACGGCCACCAGCAGGAGGGCGAGCGGGAGTCGAAGCATCGATCGGAGGAGTCGGATGTGGCCGGGTGTTGGAGGGCGTCGGCTGCCCGCGTAACTTAGGGCGCCGAGCAGCCTGATGGGGGCTGCCGATCTTCTACCCGGAGTCCGCGTGACCACTGCGACCGACGGCAGCGTCGCTGCCGGGACCACCCCCCTCGTCGGCGTGGTCATGGGCAGCGCGAGCGATTTCGATACGCTCGCCCCCGCTTGCGACGTGCTCGCCGAGCTGGGCATTCCCTACGAGGCGCGCGTCGTGTCGGCGCACCGCACGCCCGACTGGCTGTTCGAGTACGCCGAGACGGCGTTCCCCCGTGGCTTGCGCGCCATCATCGCCGGCGCCGGCGGCGCGGCGCATCTGCCGGGCATGCTCGCCGCCAAGACGCTCGTGCCGGTGCTCGGCGTGCCGGTCGTGGCGACGCCCTTGAACGGGATGGACGCGTTGCTCAGCATCGTGCAGATGCCGGCCGGCGTGCCGGTGGCCACGTTTGCCATCGGCAAGCCCGGTGCCGCCAATGCGGCCCTCTTCGCGGCCCAGCTGCTCGCGGCCCACGATCCCGCGCTCGGCGCACAGCTGGCGGCGCGCCGCGCGCACAAGGCCACCGAGGCCCTCTCCCGTCCACTGGCGGCCCCGAACGCCATTCCGCCGCAGGCCTCGTGACGCCGATCCTGCCGGGCGCCACCATCGGATTCCTCGGCGGCGGCCAGCTGGGGCGCATGACCGCCTTCGCGGCGCGCGCGATGGGGTACGACATCCACGTGCTCGACCCCGATGCGGCCTGCGCCTCACGCGCCGTGGCGTCACGCACCATCACCGCCGGCTTCAACGATGTGGCCGCCGCCGTGGAGCTGGCGCGCGGCTGCGATGTGGTCACCCTGGAAATCGAACAGATCCACCCCGACGTGCTCGATGCCGTGGCCGCGGAGACGGCGCTGCGCCCGGGACGCGCGCCGGTGTACATCATTCAAGACCGGATCCGCCAGAAGCAATGGCTGCAGCAGCAGGGGTTTCCGCTCGGCGCCTTCGTGGCGGCGACCACGGCGCAGGAGGTGGAAGACGCGGTGCGCGCACACGGCGCGTGTATCGCCAAGTCCACGCACGGTGGCTACGACGGCCGCGGTCAGGTGCGGTTGCGCGAACCGGAGCAGGCGGCCGGCGCGTGGGAGGCGCTGGGCGGACGTCCGTGTCTGGTGGAACAGATGGTGTCTATCGACTACGAGATCTCCGTGCTGGTGGCCCGCCGTCCGGGGGGTGAGATGGCGGTGTACCCGCCGTCGCGGAATCACCACACCGGCGGCATCCTCACGTGGGCGGTGATCCCGGCCGTGATTCCCGATGCCATGACGACACAGGCGCAGGCGATGGCCGCCGCGATCGCCGAGCGCATCGGCATCGTGGGGCTGCTGGCGGTGGAGTGTTTCGTGACCACGGACGGTGCGCTGCTGGTGAACGAACTCGCGCCGCGCCCGCACAACACGTATCACCACAGCGAACGCGGACTGGCCACCAGCCAGTTCGAGCAACTGGTGCGCGCCGTGTGTGACCTGCCGCTGGGAAGCACGGCGGTGCATGCGCCGTCAGCGATCGTGAACCTGCTGGGCGAAGTGTGGCTGCAGCCCGACGCGCCGCACGTGACGCACGCGTTGGAGGTGCCGGGCACACGCCTGCACCTGTACGGCAAAGCCGGGGCGCGCGCGGGGCGCAAGATGGGGCATCTGTCGTCGGTGGGCGACGACGCCCAGCAGGCCCTCGGGCGCGTGCTCGAGAGCTACCGGCGCCTCTCGCCCGGGACCATCGCCAGCTTCGACGTGCACGAGCCCGTGCTCCACTCCACTTTCTGACCGGACCCATGTTTCCACGCGACTTCTACGAAATCCTGCACATCATCGGCATCGCCATGCTCTTCGTTGCGATCGGCGGCGTGGCCACCCACGCGGCGAACGGCGGGAGCAAGGCCACCAGCACCACGCGTCCGCTGATGGGGTCGATGCACGGCGTGGGGGCATTGCTCATTCTCGTGGGCGGCTTCGGCATGCTCGCGCGGCTGGGTTTCCTGCATGGTTCCAGCTTTCCCGGCTGGCTGTGGGTGAAGATCATCGTGTGGGTGATCCTGAGCGCCGTCGTGCTGCTGCCGTACCGCCGCCCCGCGCTGGCGCGGCCGTTCCTGCTGCTCCTGCCACTGCTGGCCGGCGTGGCCGTGTACATGGCGCTCTACAAGCCGTTCTGACCGCCGTGATCCGGTCATGATCCCGTCGTCGCCGCCGCGCGGACGCCCGTGAACATTCTCGTGCTCAACGCCGGCTCGGCGACGCTCAAATTCCAGGTGGTCGTCACCGACGCGGATCGCATTGCCGGCGACCACGACGCGCGACTCATCCGCGGACAGATCGAGCGCATCGGCGGCGAGTCGGTGATCACGATCCGCGCCGCGGACGGCGGGACCCGCACCCTCACGGCGGCGCTGCGCGACGTGCGTGCCGCGGTGGAGTGGCTGGTGCACTTCGTGACGTCGCCGGAGAGCGGCACGGGACTCACCGCGCGCGGCGACCTGCACGCCGTGGGGCACCGCGTGGTGCATGGCGGCGAGCAGTTCCGGCACAGCGTGGCCATCGACGAGGCGGTGCTGCGCGGGATCGAAGCCAACGTCGAACTCGCCCCGTTGCACAATCCGCACAATCTCCGCGGCATCGAAGCGGCCCGCGCCGCGCTCGGCCGCGGTGTCCCGCAGGTGGCCGTGTTCGACACGGCGTTCCATCACACGCTCCCCGAGCACGCGTACCTGTACGCGATTCCGTATCCGCTGTACCGGCGCCACAAGGTGCGGCGCTACGGGTTTCACGGTACGTCGCATCGCTCCATCGCCTATCGCTGGCGCACGCTCACGGGGCGCGCGCGCGCCGACGTGCGCATCGTGACGCTGCACCTGGGCAACGGCTGCTCGGCCTGCGCCATCAAGGGCGGCGAGTCGATCGACACCAGCATGGGCTTCACGCCGCTCGAAGGGCTCGTGATGGGCACGCGCTCGGGCGACATCGACGCCGCGCTGCTCGACTATATCGCGGCCAAGGAAGGGCTCACGCTGCCGCAGGTCGAGGCGTTGCTCAACAATCAGTCGGGGCTGCTGGGCATTTCGGGACTCACCAACGACATGCGCGATCTCCTCGCCGAGGCGCACGAGCACGACGACCGCCGCGCGCGGCTGGCGATCGAGATCTTCTGTTACCGCGCGCGAAAGTACGTGGGGGCCTATCTCGCCGCGATGGGTGGTGCGGACGCGATCGTGTTCGCGGGGGGCGTGGGGGAGAACTCGAGCGAAATCCGGCGGCGCATCTGCGACGGCCTCGAATGGGCCGGCCTCCGTCTCAACCCTGACGAGAACGACCGGCTCGTGGGCGGACGCGAGGGGCGTATTTCCGCTGACGACGCATCGCTCGCGGCGTGGGTGGTGCCCACCGATGAAGAGCTGCTGATCGCGCGTGATACGTATCGCGTGATCGCTGGCGTCGAGACCGCTTGACGTATTTCCGGCGACGGGACTTGCAGAACGCGGCGCAACGGACGATACTCGAAGTGTGCGCGGCGGTTTCCCCGATTTGACGGGCCGCGCACTCGGTGCCTGTGGCACTGACTATCCGTCTAAGTCGAGGTCCTGACGGCCTGCGACGAGAAATCGGCGCGGGCCGTCAGTGTTTCGGCGTCCTGCGGGATCACCGAAGCGCTCACGAAGACTGCACGCAAAACTGATGGTGAAGGGCCATCGGCATCCGCCGGTGTCGCTTCCGTGGTGATTTGCCGCCGATTGCCGCCACGTAAAACAAGGAGCTAAACTGCGAGAGCGCCCGGCGGCCATCTCACCGCCCGGGCGCGTTCGTGTAGTTGGGCGGCACTCACCCCACCTGGAGAGTGCCACGATGTCCGATGCCTTTACCGCTGTGCCCCGTCCGCTGGCCCCTGACACCCTTGCCCTGCATGTGGGCCAGGAGAAGCCGGATGGTGCCACCGGTGCCCGCGCCGTGCCGATCTATCAGACCAGTTCGTTCGTGTTCGACAGCCCCGAACACGCCGCCGATCTGTTCGGGCTGCGCGCCTTCGGCAACATCTACACCCGCATCAACAATCCCACCACCGACGTGTTCGAGCAGCGCATCGCCGCGCTCGAGGGTGGCGTAGCTGCCGTGGCGGTGGCCAGCGGACAGGCTGCGCAAACGTTGGCGCTGCTCAACCTCGCCGAAGCCGGCGACAACATCGTGGCATCGAAGTCGCTGTATGGCGGCACCGTGAGTCTGCTCACGCACACCCTGCCCCGCCTCGGCATCAAGACGCGCTTCGTCGATATCCACGACCACAAAGCGGTTGCAGCCGCCATCGACGAGCACACCAAGGCGGTGTACGTCGAGACCGTCGGCAACCCCGCACTCGATGTGCCGGACCTGCGCGCGCTCGCCACGCTGGTGCACGAGTTCAACGTGCCGCTCGTGGTGGACAATACCTTCGCGCCCATCATCGCGCGGCCCATCGACCATGGTGCCGACATCGTGCTGCACAGCGCCACCAAGTGGATCGGCGGCCATGGGACCTCAATCGGTGGCGTGATCATCGACGGCGGCCGCTT
This sequence comes from Gemmatimonadota bacterium, assembly GCA_947475795.1. The sequence continues at coordinate 2,941 of CANJOX010000114.1, read as the reverse complement.
CAACTGGGGCGCGACCGCGCGCTTCCGGAAGTTCTTCACCGATCCCGAGCCGGCGTATCACGGCCTGCGCTTCGCCGAGGCATTCGGCGACGTGAACGGCGCGAACCTCGCGTATGCGGTGCGCCTGCGCGTTCTGTTGCTGCGCGATATCGGCGCGGCGCTGTCGCCCTTCAACGCCTTCCTGTTCCTGCAGGGGCTCGAGACGCTGCCGCTGCGCATCCGGCAGCACAGCGCGAATGCGCTGCGGGTGGCCGAGTTCCTCCAGTCGCACCCGTCGGTGGCATGGGTGCGCTATCCGGGCCTCGCGTCGCATCCCACGCACCGTCACGCGACCGCGCAGTTGCGGGGCGGGTTTGGTGGCGTGCTCACCTTCGGAGTACGCGGCGGCGACGCCGCGGCGCAGCGTTTCATCGTGGAGGCGAAACTCTTCTCGTTGGTCGCCAACGTCGGCGATGCCAAGAGTCTCGTGATTCATCCCTGGACCACCACGCACGAGCAGCTGGGCGAGACCGCGCGCCGCGCCGCGGGCGTGACCCCCGACCTCGTGCGCCTGTCGATCGGCCTCGAAGACGCCGACGACCTGATCGCCGATCTCGATCGGGCGCTGGCCGCAGCGGTGGCCGCGGACACCGGTCGCACCACCACCGCCGGCCCGCAGCGCAGCGAGCACGCCGCATGAGCACCAGGCCCCCGGACCCGTTCACCGCACACCCACCCGTGCGCGACGAAACGATCACGCTCCGCGACATCGCGCTCGAGCACGGCGATCGGCTGGATCGTATTGACGTGCATTATCGGCTCGAGGGCACGATCAACGCGGCACGCGACAACGTGGTGTTGGTGGTGCATGCCCTCACCGGCACCACGCACGCCAGCGGGTGGTGGAAGGGGGTGATCGGGCCCGGCGCCGCCATCGACCCGGCGCGGCACGCCGTGCTCAGCGCGAATCTGCTGGGCGGGTGCGACGGCACCACGGGGCCGAGCGATGCGCACCCCGACGCGCTGCCGCCCTTCACCACGCGCGATCAGGCGGCGGTGCTGGCGCGACTGCTGGACGCCCTCGGCGTTGACGCGCCACTGCTGGTGTGCGGCGGTTCGCTGGGCGGCATGGTGACGCTGGAGTTCGCGGCGAGCTTTCCGGCGCGCGTGCGGGCGGCGGTGGTGCTGGCCGCGCCCGGTGCGCAAACCGCACAGGGCATTGCGTGGAATGTGCTCATGCGGCGCGCCATCGCGCTCGGTGGCGCGCGTGAGGGGCTCGCGCTGGCACGTATGATCGGCATGCTGAGCTACCGCACGCCGGAGGGGCTCGAGCGCCGCTTCGGCGTATCGCGCAGTGCGCGTGGCACCTTCGCGGTGCACGACTGGCTCGACGTGCACGGCGAAAAGTTGGTCGCCCGCTTCGATGCCACCAGCTACGGCGCGCTCATCGATGCCATGGACGCGCACGACGTGGGCCGGGATCGCGGTGGCGTTGCGGCCGCACTGTCGGCAGTGGGCGACCGGCTGACCGGCGTGGGCATTCCCGGCGACCTGCTCTACCCCGAGGAGAGCGTCCGCGCGTGGACGACCGCCGCGCAGGCCACTTACGTGGAGCTGCCGTCCATTCACGGACACGACGCCTTTCTGCTCGAAGTGGAGCGCGTGTCGGCGGTGATCGCGACGGCCATCACGGAGTCGGAGGCGCGGGCGGCATCGGCGGCACCGGTCGTGACCAGCGCGCCGGCACCGATCGTCACCGGCGTCACGCCGCGCGTCCGTCCCTTGCGGGTCGCGCTCGCCGGGTGTGGTCACGTGGGCGGCAGCCTGCTCGAGCTCTTCGGTGAGCGCGCGCAGCGGGTGGTCGACGCGCCGCCGATTCGAGTGGACCGGGTGCTGGTGCGTGACGCCGCGCGCCCGCGCCCAGCGCTCGCGCAGGCCATCGCGCGCGGCATCGCCGCGCCGGATGCCTGCATCACCGATCCCGCGCTGCTGCTGAGCGGCGACATCGATGTGCTGGTGGAGGTGATCGGCGGCACGACCACGGCACAGACGCTGGTGGACGCCGCGCTGCGTCGCGGCATCCGCGTGGTGACGGCCAACAAGGCCTTGCTTGGCGAATGCGGCCCCGCGTTGGCGGCGCTCGCCCGCAGCACGAACACACCGCTGGATTTCGAGGGGGCCGTGTGCGGTGCGATCCCGATCGTTCGCTCCGTGCGCAGCGGGGCCGCCGGCGTGGGGATCACGAAGGTCAGCGGTATTCTCAACGGCACGAGCAATTACGTGCTCGAGCAGGTCGCCGAAGGGGCGTCGCTGGCGGATGCGGTGGCCACCGCGCAGCGCCTGGGCTATGCCGAAGCGGATCCCACGCGCGACCTCTCCGGACAGGACGCCGAAGACAAGCTGCGCATGCTGGCGTGGATGTGCTTTGGCGTAGATCCCGCCGCCCTCGCGGTCACGCGTCGCGGCATCGATGCAGAGACGGCGGCGTGGGCGGCCCGGGTGGCCAGCGACGGCGACCGCGTGAAGCTGCTGGCGAGCTGTGCGCTCGAAGGCGGCGCCTTAGTCGCGCGGATTCTGCCCACGCGCGTGACCGGCGACGACCCGTGGGCCCGGGTACCCGGTCCGTACAACCGCATCGTGGTGGAGAGCGACACGGCGGGCGCGCTCGTGTTTCAGGGACCGGGGGCGGGAGGACGCGCCACGGCCGGCGCCGTGCTGGCCGACCTGTTGGCGCGATGACCTGACGACCCGCCGGCCACCGGGGCCCGCGACAACCGCCCCGGAGGGTTACCGCACCGTCACGTCGAACGCTGCCGTTTCCACGACATCACGGCGGCGCACCTGCACAAACACCCGGAACGCGCCGGCGCCCGGGAACGCAAAGGGAAACGACAGCGCTCCGGCGTCACCCATGTGCATGCGGTGCGCCGCGTCTTTCATCACCTCCACCGCCGGCATGGAC
>CANJOX010000113.1 GCA_947475795.1 Gemmatimonadota bacterium | reverse complement strand
CTCCACTTCCGCCCGGGCATAGCCACCCAGTCCGCCCACCCGTTCTTGCTGATTCAGGCGTAGCGCCCCGCGCTCGGTACCGGGGCGCGGACAGAGCGTGGTGGCGGCAGCGGTGGGGAGTACCGCCGCGCAGTTCTCGAGATTGAGCCGGTCATCGACCTGCCGTTGTGCATCCACGCCGGCACCCAGGCGCACGGGCCACGGCAGACGCGTGGTGCGCAGGGCGCCGTGCAGCGAGCCGCCGGCCACGTGGCGATCCACGGCCACGATGGCAAACGGGAGCGGATTATCGAGGGTGCGCGTGCCGACGAACAGCGACGCGTTGAGAGTGTTCGCGCCGTCGCCGCGGGCGGCGAGGAGCGCGAGCTGCGACTGCACGACCGCCTTGCGGGAGCGGCGCGTGATGTTGAGCGAATCTGGGAGTCGCGGATCGCGCGCCAGTTCGGCGGCCGTGAGGGCGCCGGTGTTCTCGGCGCGGGGCGCGTCGTAGCGCGTGCCCTGCACTTCCAATCGCGTCCCACCCACGGTGGCCATCGCACGCGCGAACGCGCTCGTGGCGTCGAGATGCGACCACTGCCGCGGCCCGTCGCCGGTGGTGCGCGTGACCGACCCCAGCCACCCGCCGCCCTGCAGGCGGCCAGTGGTATCGGCGCGGCTCCCGGAGGCGAGCACCGAGGCGCGCTGCAATCCGCCGCCGTCCCAGAGCCGCGCGTCGAGCGCCACGGGGTGCGCGGCCGGCGCGCGGGAGCGCACATCGATCACGCCACCGGCGGCGTTGCCGTACAGCGCGGCGGCCGTGCCGCGGATGATGTCCATGCGCCCGACCGATTCGAGATCGAGCCAATCCAGCGGCGTCTGGCCGTCGGGGAGCGTGAGCGGCACGCCATCGCGCAGCACCCGGACGCCACGCACGCCAAAGGCCGACCGCGCGCCGAAGCCGCGGATGGCGATGCGCGGATCCTGCGAGGGGTTCGCGCGTTCCTGCACCTGCACCCCGGGGACACCGAGCAGCAGGTCGGCCACGCTGCTTCGCCGGAGCGCCGGACGGTCGTCAATGGAGGCGCGCGACCACGCGAAGGGCAACTCGAGCGGGGAGCGTGCAGCATCGCGCGTGACCGTCACGCGCACCTGCTGCAGCGCCTGCGCCGCACGCCGGCGCGTGCTGTCGGCGGCGGCGGAGTCGGTGGCCGCACCGACCGGCCGGGTTTGCGCCGCACTGGGCGCCGGAAGCGCTGCCGCAGCGAAGACGACAAGGGCGGCACCGCACGCGTGCCGGACGGGGCGGCGGGCGCCGGAGGACGGATGGTGTGTGATCACGCTGCGATCTATCGCCCGTGACGGCGATGCGGAACCCGTGCCGCGGATCGGTTACGGCGGCGTCTCGCGGCAGCTGGGCTTGCGGTCGTCAGGCCCTTCGTCGAACAGCTCGCCGGTTTTCTCGCACACGACACCGGTTGCGCTGTCGCGGATGACCATGAACCAGTGGGACATGGTGGCGTTGGACGACACCACCACTTGCGTCTCCGGCAATCGCAATCCACGCGCCTCGAGCTCGCGGTAGGAGGCGTACCGCTGATTCAGCAGCCGGAAGTTGGACTGGCGCACGTGCACGTCCTTGAGGGTGCCGCTCACCGCGGCGACGCTCGTGTCCACGCGTGCGCCGCCGCGCACGCGCAGCAGGATGACGACCCCGACCAGCAGCACGAAGGCCACGATGAGGCTGGTCACGATCTGCCCGTCCTGGCGCGACGTGGCCACCGCCCGGGCAGGCGCCGCCCGTGTGGGCCGCCCCCCGACGACTGTCGCGGACCGCGCCGACGCGCCTACCGGCGGCATGCCAGGAGCAGCAGAAGCGGCGGAAGCGGCAGACTCGTCGTCATGGTGCACAAGATACGATCGGCCAAGCGGCGTGACATCGAACTCAGCGTTACGCTGGTGGCATAGTTACGCACAGGGTACGCGTCGCGCGCCCAACCTGTAACGGTATATTTCGCGCATGTTCTTCCGCGAATTGTATGACCAGTCGCTCGCGCAGGCGAGCTATGTGATCGGCTGCCAGGCCACGGGCGAAGCGATCGTGATCGATCCCCTCCGCGACCCGGCCCCGTATCTCGAGGTGGCGCGCGCCGAAGGATTGCGCATCACGCACGTTACCGAAACGCACATTCACGCCGACTTCGTGTCCGGCGCGCGCGAACTGCGCGCTGTGAGCGGGGCGCGGCTGTATCTCTCCGCGGAAGGGGGCGCGGACTGGCAGTACGCCTTCGCGGCGCAGGACGACGCCGTGCTGCTGCACGACGGCGACCGCATCATGGTGGGCAACATCGCGCTGGACGTGATGCACACGCCCGGCCACACCCCGGAGCATCTGTCGTTTGTCGTGACCGACACGCCGCGGGCCGCCGGCCCGATGGGGGTCGTGACCGGCGACTTCGTGTTCGTGGGCGACGTGGGGCGGCCGGATCTCCTCGAGCGGGCGGCGGGGCTGGCCGACACGATGGAGGCGGGGGCGCGCACACTGTTCCACTCGTTGCAGCGCTTCCGCACCCTGCCCGACCACCTGCAGGTCTGGCCCGGTCATGGGGCGGGGTCGGCGTGCGGGAAGGCGTTGGGCGCGGTGCCGTCGAGCACCGTGGGCTACGAGAAGCGCGCCAACTGGGGCGTGGCCGCCACTGACGAAGCGGCGTTCGTGGCCGCGGTCCTGGAGGGACAGCCGGAGCCGCCACGCTACTTCGCCGCGATGAAGCGGATCAATCGCGACGGTCCGCCGATCGTGGGTGGGGCACCGGCGGTGCCGACCCTGATGGCCGAGACCGTGCTCGAACCCGCCCGCGACGACCGGTGGCTGATCGACCTGCGCCGCGCCGACGACTTCGCCGCCGGACACCTCGAGGGGAGCCTGTCGGTGCCGTTCTCAAAAAGCTTCAGCACCTGGATCGGTTCGATCATTCCCGTGGAGCACGAACTGGTGCTGATTGCCCCCGCTGGTAGTACCGGTGGTGGCACCGCTGGTCCGCCGGGGGCCGTCACGCAGGCGGCCCGCGACCTCTTCCGCATCGGCTTTGACCGCATCGCCGGGTGGGTGGACGCCGCCGACGCGCTGGCCACGTGGCAACGGGCCGGCCGCCCGCTGCATGCGACGACCCAGTGCCCGGTCGATGCGCTGGCGGCGCACATCACGGACGCGACGACAACCACCATCATCGATGTGCGCGGCCGCACCGAGTGGGACGTGGGGCATCTCCCCGGGGCGACCCACGTTCCGCTGGGCGACCTGCGCCAGCGCGCGGCCGAGCTCCCCGCGGGTCCGCTCTACGTGCACTGCCAGTCGGGGGCGCGATCCCCCGTGGCCACCAGCCTGCTACACCGACTGGGCCGGAGCGATGCGATGAACGTGCAGGGCGGCTTTGCCGCGTGGGTGTCGGGGGAATTCCCGACGGTGGGACCAAGCGAATGACAGTAAAGTGACAGCCGCGCACAACACTGGGGATGCGTACGCTGGTGGTGCGCCCGTACCGACGGGAGTCGTTCGGTACGGCAATCTCAAGTGCGTTCGGCCAGTCAGTTCACTGAGTGCAATGTTGTAATGCAATGCGGCGCGCCGGACATCCGACGCGCCGCATTGTGTACGGCGCCGACGCGGCCCCGGGTTACGCGCGAATGCTCGATCCGTTTACGCCGCGAACACCCGATGGTCCAGCACCTCGACGGCCATCGCGCGCTGCACGCCGTTCCCCACGCGGATCACGTCCACGCAGGCCAGCAGGTGGTGCAGCCGCTCATCGCGGGCGGCCACCTTGGTGAGGCCGTTGAACAACGGCACGAGGGTCCCGCCACGCGCGGTGCCCCCCTCCATCGGCCACACCAGGGTCGGCATGCGGTGCCCCTCCGCGAAGAGCACCTCGAGCGCCGGATGTGTCCCGGCCGTGGGCATGCCCACGCGCTCGGGACCGTGTACCGCCGGGAAGGCGAACCGCACGCCGTGCGCGAGAAATTCCCGGCACGCCGCGCGGTTGACCGTGCGGCTGCCGGGCTCGCAGAGCCCGGCCTGCTGCAGCCTCGCCACGGACCGGTGCACCGCGCTGGTACTGGTCGCCAGTGCCGCCGCTAGCGGCTCATACCGGTCCTCCGGCACCAGGAGCAGGCGAAGCGCCACCGCGACATCGAACGGGCGGAGTGAGGGCTGGGAAGGCACCGGATGGGCCGAGTTGGGGTGAACGCAAGCGCCGAGAGCCCGCGCATTAGCGATAGATCATGATGATAACATCATTTTTCACCCGAGGCCAGCCGAAACCGACAGGGCCACGCCCGTTACGGGACGAGGCGGGCCGCCTCCCAGCGATTGTTGGTGCGATCGATGTCAAGCAGCCGCTGCTCAGGGTCCAGTTCCACACGCACGAGCCGTTTCTTGGCAAAGGCATACTCGCGCCAGTACTGCCGGGTGTTCGTGCTCCACACCTCGGCCGGGTACACGAACTCCTGCGCCGTGCCGTCGTCGAAGGTGAACCGGGCGCGGATCGGCAGCACGCCGCGCTCCAGATTGCCGAAGCGCACCCGTACCAACGCACTGTCCCCCTTGGCGCGCACGCGCACGCTGTCGATGCTCTGGTCGTAGCGGGCGTTCTCGAGGAACCAGGCGCGCCAGAACCAGTCGAGCCGACGGCCGCCCACGTCCTCCATGGTGCGGAAGAAGTCCGCCGGCGTGGGATGCTTGTACGCCCACCGCGCGATATAGCTGCGGAAGGCGTCGTCGAACGCCTCCGGCCCCATGATCTCCTGCCGGAGGAGCTGAAGGCCAACACTTGGTTTGACGTACGCGGCCTCGCCCAGCAGCGCCGGATCGATCCGGTCGGGACTGATGTGCATCGGTGCGTCGATGCCACGCGCCATGAACTGTTCCACCATCCGCCGTTCCTCGGCGGCGCGCGCCATCTGGTCGCCCCGCTCGGGATACCGCCGGGCCTCGGCGAAGGTGTTGATGAACGTATTGAACCCTTCGTCCTGCCACATCGCGGTCCGCTCGTTACTCCCCACCAGCATCGGGAACCACATGTGCCCGATTTCGTGCGTGACCACGTTAAATAGGTCGTAGACATCGTGGCTGATGTTTTCCATCGCGATCATGGGATACTCCATGCCGCTGATGGGGCCCTCGACAGCGGAGATCTGCGGCCACGGGTATCGGAACCACCGCTCCGAATATTCCATGATCGATTGCCGGGACTGATCGGCGGCATCATGCCAGTTCACCGCGGCCGAGGGACGGTAGTAGGCGTATGCCATAATCCCCTGCCAGCTCGTCGCATCCCACTGGTAGTCGGGTGACGCGGCCCACACCGCATCGCGCACGTTCTTGGCGCTGAAGCGCCACGTCGTCGTGCCGCCGGTGCGCGGGCGGGCGGTCCCGTTCGCGAGCTCGTCGGCGGTGATGATGCGCACGACGGTGTCCGCTGTCGCCGCGGCCGCGTGACGGGCGCGCTGCACCGGCGTGAGCACCTCCTTGGCGTTCTGCAGCGCCCCGGTGGCGGCCACGATGTAACCGGACGGGACCGTGACCGCGAGCGAGTAATCGCCGTAGTCCAGATAGAACTCCCCCTGCCCCAGATACGGCTCGATGTTCCAACCACGCACGTCGTCGTATACCGCGGCGCGCGGAAACCACTGCGCGATTTCGTAGAGCGCGCCCTCACGGCCCATGCGGTCGGCACCGTGCTCGGGCACGAGAAACGACCACGCCATATCGAGCACCGCCGTACGTCCCGGCGCCAGCGGCTCAGCGAAGTCCACCTTCATCATGGTTTCGTTGACCCGCTTCGTGAGCGCCACACGCTTGGGAGCGCCGCCCTTGGGAGCGCCGCCCTTCGGCGGGGCGATCAGCTGATCGAGCCGCGAGAACGTGTAGCCCCCCGCGAAGCCGCGGGCGCCGAAGCGCGATGCCTCGGGGAAGATGAGCGAATTGAGGGAATTGTCGCGGAACGCGTTCTGCTCGACCTGCAGCCACATGAAGCGGAGCGTGTCCGGGGAGCGGTTGGTGTAGCGCAATGTCAGGGCGCCGACCACGCGCTTCGCGGCCGTATCGAGCGTGGCCGACAACGTGTAATCGGCCCGGTTCTGCCAGTACCGTGCACCGGGCGCGCCGCTGCCGGCCCGCTGCTCCGTGGCCGTGGGGAGCACCAGCGGCGCGAACACCGACGTGTCCGCCACGGCACGTGGCCGAGGACCGGACGCTGTGCCAGCCGTGGTGCCAGCCGTGGTGCCAGCCGTGGTGCCGGGCTGGGCGGCGGAGGGGCGTGGGATCGCGGCGCCCGCGAGCAGCAGCGTCACGCCGGCGAGACGGTACGCACTCCGACGCAGGGGGTCGACGACGGAATGATGCGTGAGAATCGGCATGTGGTGTCTGAGCGGAGGCAAACGGGGAAGCCCACGGTGGCTGCGCCATCATACACCGCATCCGGTCGCGGCGCGTCGTGTTGCGTGCAGGGTGAAGCGCTTTCAGCTTTCCCGCATGTCTTCTGCCATCGTTTTCCATGACACACCGGTCTTTCCGCGCGGGTTCCGCTGCGCGAGCCGCAACGTCGGGCTCAAGCCGGCGGCCCGCGACCTGACGCTGTTTGCCAGCGACGTTGACGCGGCGGCGGCAGCGGTGTTCACCCGCAATCACTTTCCGGGCGCGCCCATCGTGCTCGGTCGCGAAACGATCGCGGGCGGCGTACTGCGCGCGGTCATCGCGAACAGCAAGGTGAGCAATGTGGCCACCGGCGCGCGGGGCGTGGCCAACGCGCGCCGGATGGCGGCGGCGGCCGCAGCCGAACTGGGCACCTCACCGGATCGCGTGCTGGTGAGCTCGACGGGCGTGATCGGCGTGCAGCTCCCGATCGAGAAGATCGAAGCGGGGGTGGTGGGCATGACAGCCGACCTGCAGGACAACCCGATGGTGGGGGCCGAAGGGATCATGACCACCGACACGCACCCGAAGGCGCTGTCGGCGCAGGTGGGGGCGGCCACGATCACGTGGGTGGCGAAGGGCTCGGGGATGATCGAGCCGAACATGGCCACCATGCTGGCGTACATCTTCACCGATGCCGCGTTCGACGCCGCGACGCTGGACCGGATGCTGCGCCGCGCCGTGGCGCCGTCGTTCAACATGTTGTCCGTGGACACGGACACGAGCACCTCGGACACGTGCGCCATTCTGGCCAACGGACTGGCGGGCGCCGTGGACGAAGCGGCGTTTCTCGAGGTGCTGACCGCCGGCTGTACGAAGATGACCGAGATTCTCGCGCGCGACGGCGAAGGCGCCGAGCATCTGGTGCGGGTATCCGTGCGCGGTGCCCTCAATGACGCCGAGGCCCACGTGGTCGCGAAGTCCATTCTGAATTCGCCGCTCGTGAAGACCATGGTGCATGGCGCCGACCCGAACGTGGGGCGCCTGCTGATGGCCATCGGCAAATGCTTCGACTGCACGATCCGTCCCGCCACCACCGATGCCTGGATCAACGGCTTTCAGGTGGTGGGCCACGGCGAGCGACTGGCGTTCGACGATGCGGTGGTGCGCGAGACGCTGTCGCGCGAGGTAGTGGATCTCTCGGTGTCGCTGGGTGTCGGCGACGGTGAGGCGGTGGCGTACGGCTGCGACCTCACCAAGGGCTACGTGGACGAGAACGCGTCTTATTACAGCAGTTGAGCGGCAAACCGCAAACAGCCAGAACACGGATGCCGCGGATTGCGCCGAACCAACACGGATAAGATGAACAGCGCCTTTTGCTTATCCGTGTTGCTTCCGTGAAATCTGCGGCATCGGTGTTCTGGCGTGTGCGGTTGCTTTTGCGACTCAGCGAGCCGGCAGCACCGGTGCGCGGCGATGCTTGGTGGTCTGCTCGTAGTCGTACGCCAGTGCAATCAGACGCCCTTCATTCCACGGGCGACCGAAGAAGCTGATGCCGGCCGGCAGGCGATTCTCGCGCGTGTACCCCATGGGCACGGTGATCGACGGGAAGCCGGTGGTGGGTGAGAACAGCTGGCTGTTGTCACCATGCGGCGTGTTCAGGTCGCCGATGAGACGCGGCGGGTTGCTCCACGTGGGATAAATCGCGGCATCGAGCTGCAGCGCGTCCATCATCTGCGTGACCGCGTCGCGGACGGCCGAACGCACGCGCTCGCGGCTCTGACAGCCGGCGCTCTGCTCGGGCAGCTCGGTGGCCTGCGCGGCATCGCGCAGCCGCTGCTCCACGGTGGGATGGAACTTGCGGCTGCGCACGACCTCGTCGAGCGTCTTCACGGGCGCGTTCGAACCGCGGGCCGCGAAGTAGCGTTCGAGATCGGCTTTAAACCGGTTGCAGCCGCCCTGCTGGCGGCGCTGGATCGCGTCGAGTGAGTCCACCCGCGCCTCCACGATGACGGCGCCCTGTGCGCGCAGGTCCGCGACGGCACGCTCGAACACGGTATTCACCTCAGCATCGAGCGTGGGTCGCTCGTACGCCTGCCGCAGCATACCGATCCGCGCGCCCTTGAGCGCCCCGCGCACCAGGAAGGCGGCATACGACGCGCTGCGCTTGGCATCGGCCGGTGCGGTGACCGTGTCGGCGGGATCACTGCCCACCACCACATCGAAGACCGCGACCGCATCGGCCACGGTGCGCGCCATGGGGCCGGCGATATCGGCGGACGCGTTGAGCGGAATGACCCCGGCCCGCGACGTGAGCCCCATCGTGGAGCGGATGCCGACGAGCGCCTGGTGGGCCGATGGCCCGCGGATGGAGTTGCCCGTGTCGGTGCCCAGTCCGACGGCGCCGAAGCTGGCGGCCACGGCGGCGGCGGTGCCCCCGCTGGACCCTGCGGTCACGCGATCGAGCGCATACGGATTGTGGGTGTATCCCGGCAGGATCGAACTCACGGTCTCGTACGGCGTGAACGCCCACTCCGCGAGATTCGATTTCGCCAGCACGATCGCGCCGGCCTGCTTGATCTGCCGGACCATGGTGGCATCCTGCAGCGGCGCCCACCCTTCGAGCGCCAGCGACCCACCCGTGGTTTGCATCCCGACCGTCTCGAAGTTGTCCTTCACGATCATCGGGATGCAGTGCAGCGGTCCCGTCGGCCCCGCCGCGGCGTATCGCACGTCGAGCGAGTCGGCCACCGCGAGCGCCTGCGGATTCACGAGGACGATCGCGTTGATCGCCGGGCCGCGCTTGTCGAGGGCCTCGATGCGATCGAGATATCCCTTCGTGAGGGCACGACAGGTGAGCGTCTT
>CANJOX010000112.1 GCA_947475795.1 Gemmatimonadota bacterium | reverse complement strand
GGTCGATCACGTGGTGCGCGATGCCCTGCACACCGCCCTCCCCGGTCTCCCCGCCGATGCCCTCGACGATACCCGCGTCGCACCACACGACGACGCGCCGCTCGCCCTCCCCGCCGCCACACTGCATGCCCTCAATCATCTGCGCATCCTCGATCCGGCATGCGGGTCCGGCGCCTTCCTCGTACACACGCTGGAACGCCTCGCCGCCCTGCACCAACGCGTCGATCCCACGGTCGCCACACACCACATCCGCCGCCGCCTGCTCACCCACGGCATCTTCGGCGTCGATCGCAATCCGGTCGCGGTCTGGCTCTGCGAATTACGCCTCTGGCTGTCGGTGGTCATCGAATGCCCGGAAACGGATGTCACGCGCGTGCCGCCACTGCCCAACCTGGATCATCACATCCGCGTCGGTGACTCGCTCGCCGGTGGCTCCTTCCGCTTCGCGCCCCCCAGCGCCCGCACCCTGACCACGCTGCGCGAGCGCTACACCCGCGCCGCCGGCCCCCGCAAACACGCCATCGCCTCCGCCCTGCAACGCGAGGAACGACGGCGCGCCATCGCCGAAGTCACCCGACGACACGACGCCATCCGCACGGAACGCGCCGCCCTCCTCGGCTCGCTCCGCGCACGCGATCTGTTCGGACAGCGCCGCCCCCCCAACCGACACGACCGGCAACGCCTCGCCCTCCTCCGCCAGCACGGCCGCGATCTCTCCACCGCCCGCGCACGGCTCGCCGACGGCGGCGCCCTCCCGTTCCGATTCGTCACCTACTTCGCCGACGTCGCCGCCGCCGGGGGATTCGACGTCATCGTGGGCAATCCGCCGTGGGTGCGCCCCCACGCCCTCACCCACGACGACCGCGAACGCCTGCGCCGCGAGTTCCGCAGCATGCGCGCCGCCACCTGGCACGCCGGCGCCGCCCGCGCCGGCGCCGGCGTGGGCTTCGCCTCTCAACCGGATCTGGCGGTCGCATTCATCGAACGCAGCCTGGAATTGCTCGCCCCGCACGGCACCCTCGCCCTGCTGGTCCCGGCCAAGCTCTGGCGCACGCTCTCCGGCGGCGGCATCCGACGCACGATCACACAACACGCCGACATCCGCACGATCCGCGATTGGAGTGATGCCCCGGCCCTGTTCGACGCGGCCACCTATCCGTCACTGCTCGTCGCCAGCAAACACCCGCCGCACAACGAGCCCCCCATGTCACCCGCCGACATCACGGTCTCGGTCGCCCGCGGCGCCCACGACCGCCCATTCCGCCTGCCCACAGCACGACTCGCCCTGGGCGGCGACCCGGCCGCCCCCTGGATCCTCCTCCCCCCCGACGCCCACTCGGCCTTCGAACGGCTCCGCACCTCCGGCCCCCCACTCGGCGACTCCCCCCTCGGTCGCCCCCTCCTCGGCATCAAATGCGGCTGCAACGCCGCCTTCCTCGTCCACGCCCACGAACACGACGACGACGGCGCCACCGTCCGCAGCGCCGACCCCACCGCCGCCCGCACCGCCGTCATCGAACGACAACTCCTCCGGCCCGCCCTGCGCGGGGAATGCCTCTCCGCACGGCACGACGGTGCGCCCCGCCCCGCCGGCGACGCACTGCGCCTGATCTGGACCCACGGCCCCGACGGCATGCCCCTGCGCACCCTCCCACCCGCCACGGCACGCTGGCTCGCCCACTGGCGCCCACGACTCGAAGGCCGCCGCGATGCCCGCCCCCGACAACCCTGGTGGACGCTCTTTCGCACCGAGGCCGCCCGCAGCGATGCCCCCCGCGTGGTCTGGGCCGACATCGGCAAACGCCTGCGCACACGCGTGCTCGACGCCGATGACCCCACCGTGCCACTCAATACGTGCTACGTGGTCCGCACCCCCACCCTCGACGACGCCCACGCACTCAACGCCCTCCTCCACGCCACCATCACCGCCGCCTGGCTCGACGTCCTCGCCGAACCGGCACGCGGCGGCTTCCGACGATTCCTCGGCTGGACCGTCGCCTCACTCCCCATCCCCGCCGACTGGCCACGCGCACGCCGCCTCCTCGCACCCCTGGGGCGCCAGATCGCCACGACACAGGCGCCCGGTGATGACGCCCAGCACGACGCCCTCGATCAGGCCGTCGCCGACGCCTACGACATCCCCCTCCGCCAACTCCTCCCCCTGCTCCACTGGTATCGCCCATGACCTGGATGCTCACCGACCGCCGGCACGTACAGGCACAACTCGCCGACGCCGTGCTGGCCGACCCGCCACCGGCCGCACTGGGCGACATCACCCTGCTCCCCCACCAGCGCGACGCCGTCGCACGCATCCACACCGCCATCCGCACACACCACGGCGCACTCCTCGCCGACGACGTCGGACTCGGCAAGACATACACCGCCCTCGCCGTCGCCAGCCGCTATACCCAGGTGCACGTGATCGCCCCCGCCGCCCTCCAAGCGATGTGGCGCACCGCCATCACACACGCCCAGTTGCCGCACGTCCGACTGCACTCGGTCCACGGGTTCTCGCACGGCGCAATCGAGCGCACGAACACGCCCCCGCACGTCGTGCGGGAAGCCTCCGACCGCACATCTCCGCCACGCTCCGTCCTCGTGATCATCGACGAGGCCCACTACCTGCGCACCCGGCGCACCGCACGCTACGCCGCCATCGCACGGTTCGTGAGCGGCTGCGACACCCTGCTCCTGTCAGCCACGCCACTCCACAACCGGGCGACCGAGCTGCGCCATCTGCTCGGCCTCTTTCTTGGCGCGCGGGCCGACCTCCTCTCCGACACCCTGCTCGCACAAGTCGTCATCCGGCGCACCACCGCCCACGCGCTCCCCGGATCGGTGGCCACCCCCGCCGTTCAACGACACGGCGCGCACCCGATCCCGCACGACCGCGACACGCTCGCCCACATTCTCGCCATCCCCGCGCCCCTCCCCGCCCACGATGGCGCCGTCGCCGGTGCGCTGATCAGGCTGGGGCTGCTGCGCGCCTGGTGCTCCAGCGACGCCGCCCTCGCGCACGCCGTCCGGCAGCGACGCCTGCGGGGGCACGCCCTGCAACAGGCGCTGCGCGCCGGACGGCATCCCACACAGGCGGAACTGCGCAGCTGGCTCGTCGGCGAGCACGACGTCCAGCTCGCGTTCCCCGAACTGATGGCGCAACACCCCGTCGAGGCCGCACCACTCCTCGACCGGCTGGCGGCCCACCTCGATGCCCTCGAGCGGCTCGCCCAGCATCACGACGCCACCGCCTGTGGCGATGTCGCCCGCGCCGACGCGCTCCGGGACATCATGCGGACACACCCCGATACCCCGATCATCGCATTCTCACAGTTCACCCGCACCGTGCACGCCCTGCATCGCGCCCTCGCCGACATCGCCGGTGTCGGCGTGCTCTCCAGCCGACACGCCCGCATCGCCAGCGGCCGTATCAGCCGCAGCGACGCCCTGGCTCGCTTCGCCCCACACGCCCAAGAACGCCCGCCGCCGCCCACGCAGCAGTCCATCCGCCTGCTGCTCTCCACCGATCTGCTCGCCGAAGGCGTGAACCTGCAGGACGCCGGTGTCGTCGTCCACCTCGACCTGCCGTGGACCGACGCCCTGCGCACGCAACGCGTCGGACGCTGCGCCCGCATCGGCTCACCACATGCCGTCGTGCACGTGTACCGCTTCGCACCACCGCCACACGGGGAGCGCGCGCTGCAGCTGCACCGCCGGCTCACCCAAAAGGCGCGGCTGGCGAAACGCTTCACCGGCGTCACACCAACACGCGCGCGCACAGCGCCGTCGGTGCGCACGGCGAGCGCCGCGGCCCAGGCCACACGCCTGCGCCACCTGCTCTCCGCATGGCGTCGTCACGCGGAGCAACAGCCACCGACCAGCACGCCCGAGACCACCCACCCGGCCACGGTGGTAGTCACCGCGGTGGCGACCGCGGTGGCGACCGCCGTGGCACCGGACCACGCATGGATAGCGCACATCGAACACCACGGTGTGCACCAACTACTCTGCGCCATCCCCGGGCGACGGGCGGGAGCACGACGGCGCGTGGGCACCGGCGTTCGCATGCTCGTCCGCGCCGTCCGGATCGCGCAGCGCGCGGAGCCCGTGGGGGACCGCACGCTCGCGGCGGTGGAAACGTCCACCGCGCACGCGGCCGTCGTCACGGCTGCGATCACGGCGGCCGTGCACCGTGCGCGGCGCGATATCCATCGGTGGGAGCGTCGCAGCCATGTTCGCGAGGCTGCCGGTCCACCGGCCGGCGCACTGTCTCCCGTGCGGCAGCGCGTGACCCGGCAGATCGAGCAGCTCGTTGGGCGTGCGACGGCGCTCGAGCGCCGGGCGTGGCAGCCTGCCATTCGTGAGGCCATGCAGGTCGTCGCGCGCGCGCAGGGGACCGGCGCCGACGATGCGCTCGCGCGCTGGAGCGCCGAGTGGTCCGGGCGGGACCACACGTGGCTCGGGGCGTGGCGGCGCGAGCCGGTGTTGGCGGTGGGCGCGACGAGGGCGGATGCCGATGCGGAGACCAAAGCGCGTGCTGGTGCGAGTGCCAGTACGCGTACCGATGCGCGCGCTGCGCCGCTCGTCGTGCATGCGCTGTTGCTGGTCGGCCCGGAGTTCCACGCCGATTACACTTCGGCATGCCACGACACGCCTTGCTCTTCGATCTCGACGGGACCCTGATCGACTCGATCCAGTTGCTCCTCGAGTCCATGCACTTCGCCTTTGCGGGGCAGGAGCGCGCCCCCACGACGGAGCAGTGGGTGGCCGGGATCGGGACGCCGTTGCGGACCCAGTTGGCCGAGTGGTGTGACGGGGCGGAGGCGGTCGAGGCGTTGGCCACGCGCTATCGCGAGTATCAGACCATCCACCTGCCGCGGCTCACCACCGTGTATCCCGGGGTGCCTGAGACCATCGCGTGGGCACGTGCCGCCGGGCATGCCACGGCGCTTGTCACCAGCAAAGGGCGCGGCATGACGGGGCGCTCGCTCGATCAAGTCGGGCTGGCGTCGTCGTTCGACGCGATCGTCACCTTCGAGGAGACCGTGCGGCACAAGCCGCTCCCCGACCCCGTGCTGCTGGCGCTCGACCGGCTGGGGCTGCCGGCGCACGGCGCCCTGTTCGTGGGGGATTCCCCGCACGATATGCATGCCGGGCGGGCGGCCGGTGTGCGCACGGCGGCTGCGCAGTGGGGGCCGTTCAGCCGAGAGGAACTGGCGGTCGCGGCACCCGATTATTGGATGACCAGTATGACAGAACTGCCGGGCATCGTCGCCACGCTCGCCTCCTGAGCCGCCGCGTCAACGAGCGGGAGGCGCGCTTAGCGCGTCGGCATCGGTACGGCCACGACGTCGAGCCCGTCGATGCCGCTGAAGTCATCAGGATTGCACGTGTAGATCGGTAACGCGTTCGCGAGCGCCGTGGCGGCAATCATGGCGTCGTACGAGCGGGCCTGCGTCTTGCGCCCGGCTTGCCGTAACGATGCGGCCACGCGTCCGAAGGCCCGCGCGGCGGCGGCATCGAACGGCAGCGCATCGAAATCTGCTTCCGCCTGCTGCAGATGCGCCTGTCGCGCCGTCCGTTCGTGATCGGATTTGGCAACGAGCGGCCCGACGCTGAGTTCAGCCAACGTGATGGCCGTGATCAGCGGTTCATCCGGTAGCACCGCGGGATCGTCGAGCCGACTGAGCAGGATCACCGTGCTGGTGTCGAGGATGCCGCGGTCATGGCGGACCCGATCGATCACAGGGATCCGTCCATCACGTCGTCGAGATCATGGCGCAGCTGCTCTATGTCGACCGACGGAAGTCGGCGCCACCGTGTCAGCAGCGCCGCTGCGGTGAGGCCCCGACCGGTGAGCGGACGCAATTCGGCGATCGGACGCCCGTCCATGGTCACGGTGAGTGTTTCTCCGTCGGCCACGCGCTGCAGCACCCGACCACCGTTGTTTCGCAGTTCTCTAACGGTGACGTTGTCCATAACCTGAGTGTATCACCGGTGAGACAGTCGGGCAAACCCAACCCCGCAATCTCGTATTGGCGCCGACCGGTTCGCGTGTGGAAGAACCAAACGCCCGTCATTCGCCACACTCCCTACGCCGCCGCCAGCTCCTCGATCGCGCGGGCGAGTTCGAAATCCTTTTGGGTGATCCCGCCCGCGTCGTGCGTACTGAGCGAGAAGTGCACCTTGGTGTAGCGGATATCGATGTCGGGGTGATGCTGCATCGTTTCGGCGATATCGGCCACCTGCGCGATGAAGGCCACACCCGCCGGAAACGTGGCGAAGTGGTACCCCTTCACGAGCGCGTGGCCCTTACGGGACCAGCCCGGCAGGGCGCCGAGGCCTCGCTGGATTTCGATATCGGACAGAGCAGGCATGTGTCTCCTAGAGTAGAGTGTGCCTCGTACGGAGACAATAGGCGCCGGTTCCGGAACGGTTCCCGCGGGCCCCCTCATCGGATTTTCCAGAATCTGATCTTCCCGCCGCCTTTGGTTTTCGGTATTTATTCGGTATGACCGCCTTGCCTGCTACCGCCCTCCTCGATCCCGCTCCCGCGTTGGCGCGGCCGGACCTCACGCCACTCCGCGATCAACTGCAAGCGGTGGTGGCCAGTGGACGGCAGGCCAGCGGCCCGTGGAGCACGGGGCTGGCGCGGTTGGACCGGGCGCTGGGGGGCGGCATTCCGCGGGGGCGAGTCACCGAGATCAGCGGCCCCCTGGCCGTCGGCAAAACGGCGTTGCTGCGGCGGTTGGTGGCGCAGGTGCTGCACACCGGCGCGTGGGTGGCATGGATCGACGCCACGCGCACGCTCGCCCCGGCGCCATGGGCCGCGCTGGGGTCGCGCTTCGTGGTGATCCGGCCGCCCGATACCACACGCAGTGCGTGGACCGCCGATCTGTTGCTGCGCAGCGGGGTGTTCGCGCTGGTCGTCATCGACGGCGCCCCGCCGCTGTCGCGGGTGCATGGCGTGCGCCTGGCACAGCTGGCACGGGAGCGCGATGCGGCGTGCGTGGTGCTCGAGCACCACGAGAGTGGCCGTACCGCGCGTCCCAGCCGGTTGGCCGGCACCGTGCGTCTGCGCGTGGCCGCGATGCCGCCGTGCGCGCCGAGTATGCCGCCCTCGATGCGCCTGTTACCCAGCCGACGACGACCCACCCCATCCCCGGAACCGGTCGCCGATGTATCGCGACGGTGTGTGATAACCGTGGAGAAAGGCGGGCACAGTCAGGGTCGCAGTCAGTCCATCGAGGTGAGCAGTGCAGTCGTCATGGCGCGTCGCGTGTGTACGGATTCCGAGATTCCCGATCGGCGCGGGGTGGCGCGAAGCGCGCGTCGTCCCTGGACCGCCCGCGGCAACAGCAGTGACGCCGAACAGCCCGGTCAACACACCGAGCACCCCGTCACTTGGGGCGGACTCGGCGTGTCCGCCAGCGACCTGTACGGAGTTGACCTTCCCGGACACCCAGCTCGCCTTGCCGCTGGGTTTACCGACCGTGGCCTCGCCATCACCAGCGACCGCCCGTTCCCGCCGCGGGAGCGCAGCGACCGCGAAACCGACCAGCGTACCCGCGACTGGACGCGCGCGCGCGGCCGCCGCCGCGCCGCCGACCCCGGGTACGGTCGCCGCCCCAAGCGCCACGAGCCCACCGCCCACGGCCCACGGCTCACGGCCGAGCGCCCATAGCCCCCAGCCCAAAGCCCACTGGGACAACGCCCCCCGCGCCCTCCTCATCGACACCAAACTCCGCGCCGTCTCCCTCGCCGCCGGCCGGGCCGGCGTCCGCGCCGGGATGCTCCTCCCCGAAGCCCGCGCCTGCTGTGCCGATCTCGACGTGCGCCCGTGGGACGATCACGCCATCCGCGACGCCGTGTTGGCGGCCAGCACCGCGCTGCTCGCCGCCAGTCCCCAGGTCACGCCCGTGGCCGGTGCGCCCGGGATGTGGTGGGTGGGTGCCAACGGCTTCGAGGCCATCGGTGGCGAAGCCCAGCTCGCGCGCACCCTGCTCGCCATCGCGCAGCAGTGGCACCCCGATGCCCGCGTCGCCATCGCCGATTCGTGCGTCGCCGCGCGCGCCGCCACCTGGGCGCCGCGCGCCCGCAGCCGCGCCGTACGCGAACGTGATCCCCAGGGTGTGCGGGAACGCGATCCCCTCACGCTGCCTGACGGCATCACCATCATCCCCGCCGGGCAGTGCGCGCAGTATCTCGCACCGGCGCCATTGGGGTTGGTGCCCATGGACGATGATCTGCGCGACGCGCTGCAGGCGTTGGGACTGCGCACCGTCGGCGGTCTGGCCTCGCTCGAGGCCGGCGACATCGAAAAGCGCTGGGGCCCCGGCGGCCTCACCGCGTGGCGACTCGCCCACGGCCACGATCCCCGTCGGCCGGGGCTCGTGCGGGTGGACGCCGCGCGCAGTGCGAGTGTGGAGTTGCCAGCGGCGGTGGAAAGCACCGAGCCCTTGCTGTTCGTGTTGCGCGCGCAGTTGCAGCGCCTACTGCGCGAGTGTGTGGAAGACGGACGCGCCGCCGCGGCGGTCGCGATCACGCTCGTGCTCGACGCCGGTCGTCAGTATCCCATCGACGACATCGGCAGCGAGATGCGCGGGCACACGCACGTGCCGGAGACGTCCGACGACACGACAACGAAGGAAGCAGGACGAAGGGAACCAGGACGGAGGAAGGAGCCTCCCCCTGCCCCCTCCTCCCTGACACCCTCCTCCCTGCCTCCTAAGCCGTTGGCAGTTCCATCCCTCCTCAGCATCCCCCAACGCTCCATCACCCGCGAAATCCGCCCCGCGCGTCCGCTCGCGCGGCTCGAGCCGCTGTTCGATCAATGCCGCAGCCTGCTGGACCGGTGGAGCATCCCCGCGCCGATCATCGGCGTCACCGTCAGCATTCCCGCCACCGCGCCGCTCGCCGCCGATCAAGGCGACCTGCTGATCCCGTCGTGGCGCGACGCCGCCATGAATGCCGACGCCGTGTTCGCGCGCCTGCGCGCCGTGCTCGATCCCGACAACACCGGCACCGTCGTCGTGCACCCCGAAGCCGGCGACAGTCATCGCCCCGAAGACACCGGCCGCTGGATCAGCGCCGACGCCATGGCCCTCGGCGCGGCGCCCATACCCGCGCCCATACCCGCGCCGACATCACCAGCTGCGTCGCCGACCCCGAACACCGACGCCGTGCTCCGGTTACTCGATGCACCGGAAACGGTGGACGTGGAAGCACCGCACGGCATTCCAGATGCCGTGTGGTGGCGCGGACG
>CANJOX010000111.1 GCA_947475795.1 Gemmatimonadota bacterium | reverse complement strand
AGGCAAACTCCCGACTCGCTTCTTTTACTCGCAACTCGCGACTCACGTGACGATTTCGGCGGTACTGCAGACTTCCTTTCTCGGCGACATGATCCTCACGACCCCGCTCCTCGAGCGGTTGGCGCGTGCGGGTGAGGTGCACGTGGTGGCCACGCCGGCCAATGCGGCGGTGCTGGCGAATCATCCGGCGGTCGCGTCGGTGATCGTGTACGACAAGCGGAACACCGACGCGGGGTTGGCGGGATTGCGTCGAGTGGCGGCGCGATTGCGGACCACCGGGGCCACCACGGCCTACATGGCGCAGGGCTCGTGGCGCACGGCGGCGCTGGCGCGACTGGCCGGTGTGGCGAGCGTGGGCTTCGACACGTCGGCGGGACGATGGTTGTATTCGCGCCGCGTAGCGTACCGCAACGACTGGCACCACGCGCAGCGGCTGTGGGGATTGGCCGACGACCCGCGCGCAACCGGGGCGGTGGTGCCGGCGCATCTGCGGCCGTCACTGTATCCCGGCGCCGACGACCACGCGCACGTGACCGCACTGCTGGCCGCAGCCGGTGTGGAATCCGGTGAGCCTCTGGTGGCGCTGGCGCCGGGAAGTGTCTGGGCCACCAAGCGCTGGCCGTCATACGACGCGCTGGCGGGGGCGCTCGTGGCACGTCTCCCCGCGGCGCGTGTGGTCGTCATTGGTGCCGGCGGTGATGCCCCGCTGGCGGCCGCCATCGGTGAGGCCGTCCGGCAGCGTGGCGGCCGGCCGGTGCTCGATGCCACGGGCCGTCTGTCGCTGCTGGGATCGGCCGCTCTGCTCGCGCGCTGCGCACTGTTGGTCACCAACGATTCCGCTCCGTTACACCTCGCGTCGGCGATGAATACGCCGACCGTCGCGCTGTTCGGCCCCACGGTGCCGGGCATGGGCTTCGGGGCACTGTCCGACCGACGCGCGGAGCTCGGACTCGAGACGCTCGCCTGCCGCCCGTGCAGCGCCCACGGCGGACAGCGCTGTCCGTTGGGACACTGGCAGTGCATGCGCGACCTGACGGTGGACCGGGTGGCCGGGTCCGTGCAGGCCGTCGCGGGCATCTAGCGCCACCCTCGGGGCTGGTCCGCCGCATTATCTTTGCGCGTATGCCTGCCACCCCAGCCAACCAGTTCATTGTCGGTGTCGATCTTGGCGGCACCAACATTGTCGTGTGCGCCATGTCCGCCGACGGCGTGCGACAGTACGGCCTCGCCTCTGAGCCGACTGCCTCGCACGAAGGCGCCGATGGCGTGATCGCCAGAATGGCCCGCATGGTCAACACGGCCGTGGAGGTGACCATGCGCGAGACCGGCGCGGCACGCGACGCGTTTCTCGGGGTCGGGATCGGTGCCCCCGGTCCGCTGGACCGCGAGCAGGGGCTGGTCCTCGTGGCCCCGAATCTGGGGTGGCACAACATCCCGTTGCGCGACCGCATGTCGGCGCTGACCGGCTTGCCCGCCGCGCTCGACAACGACGCGAACTGCGCCACGTACGGCGAGTGGTGGGTGGGGGCCGCCAAGGGCGCGCGCAACGTGATCGGCATGACCATCGGCACCGGCATCGGCGGCGGCATCATCTTCGACGGCAAGTTGTATCACGGCTCCAGCGATGTGGCCGGCGAGATCGGCCACACCACGATCGACCAGACCGGACGCCGCTGCGGCTGTGGCAACTACGGCTGCCTCGAAGCGTATGCGTCGGGCACCGCGATCGCCGAGCGCGCGCGGGAGGCGCTGTCGTTCGATCAGCCGTCGATCCTGCCGGCCATGGTGGACGGCGATGTGTCGCGGATCACGGCCGCCACGGTGTACGGCGCGGCGGCGCAGGGGGATGCGGTGGCGCTCGAAATCGTGCGCGACACGGCGCGCTTCCTCGGCACCGGCATCGCGAACCTGCTGAACGTGTTCAATCCGGATTGCGTGGTCATCGCCGGCGGCGTGACGCAGGCCGGTGAGGCGCTGTTCGGTCCGTTGCGTCAGGAAGTGCGGCGGCGCGCCTTCAAGCCGGCGGTGGACGCGTGCCGCATCGTGCCGGGGACGTTGCCCGGCACGGCGGGCGTGGTCGGTGCCGTGGCCACGTTCATCGCGCAGCACACCGGCCGGCCGCCCGCGTGAGTGCGCCGGCGGCAGCGGTGCCGGTGAGCACGCGGAAGCGCCGCGTGGGCGTGATCGGCTCGTTCGTGTGGGACGTGCTGCACGGCCGCGACAAGCGCAGCGTGCCCGTGGAGGAGTGGGGCGGCATCACCTACTCGTTGTCGGCGCTCGACGCCGCGCTCTCCGACGACTGGGAGATCGTGCCCATCGCGCGCGTGGGCGACGACCTCGTGGATCGGGCGCGCCTGTTCTGCCGGGCGCTGCGGCACATGGCCCCCGATGCGGAACTGATCGGCGTGCCGTATCCGAACAATCGCGTGGAGCTGCGCTATCTCGACGACGAGCGGCGCACCGAGCATCTCACCGGCGGGGTGCCGGCGTGGACGTGGTTGGGGCTCAAGCCGGTGCTGGAAGCGGCGCAGCTGGACGCGCTGTACATCAACTTCCTGAGCGGCTGGGAGCTGGACCTCGAAACCACACAGCTGGTGCGCGCGCACTTCCCGGGGCCGATCTACTGCGACCTGCACATGAAGATCATGGCCGTGCTTCCCGACGGCCTGCGCGTGGCGCAGCCGCTGCCCAATGTGGCGGCGTGGTGCGAGTGTTTTGACGTGCTGCAGGTGAACGAAGAAGAGATGCAGATGATGGCCCCCGATTCCATGGCGCTGGCGGCGACCGC
Organism: Gemmatimonadota bacterium; assembly: GCA_947475795.1. The sequence goes on along the minus strand of CANJOX010000111.1, from coordinate 6,481 downwards.
GATGGCCGCCGGCGTATCCTGCCTCTGCGTGACCCTCGGCAAGCGCGGCGCGGTGTACGTGGCGGCGCCGGGCTTTGAGCGACTGGCCGATCTCCCGCCCCGTCGTGGCCACAACGCGGCGCTCTCCACGTCGCCGCGGGGTGGCAGTGGCGCGCTGGGAGCGGTGCGCACCGGTCTGGTGCCCAGCGTCCCGCCGCGCGTGGACGGCCCCGGCGACCCCACCGGGTGCGGCGACGTGTGGGGATCCACCTGTTTCTCGCGGCTGTTGGCGGGTGATATGTTGCCGGAGGCGATCGCGGCGGCCAATCAGGCCGCGTCGCGGAATGTCGAGCATCGTGGGGCCACCGGCCTCGCGCATCATCTTCGCGGCGAGCTCAGCACCCCGTGACCACCGTCATCACCGTGCCGAACTCGCTCGACGAGCACAGCTTCGAGCAGGTCGTGGAACACCTGGCGCAGGTCCCCGACGGGGACAAGATCCTCATCGACGCGCGTCATGCGCGCTGGGCCTCGCCGTACGGCCTCACCGCGCTGTTGTGCGTAGCGCAGTCGCGCGAAGCCCGCATGGGGTTCGCGGTGCCCGAGCACCCCGAGACCGTGTCGTACTGGTCGCGCAGCGGCTTTTTCCGCTATGCCGCCGAGGTGTACGATCTGCACGGCACCGTGCCGCGGGCGCGCGACGCGCACGAGTCCGACGTGCTGCTCGAGATCACGCCGATCACGAAGAGCGACGACGTGCACGGCGTGGTGGGGCGCATCCAGCAGAAGGCCGCCGACATCCTCCACGGGCAGCTCAATCTCGACACCGCCATCACCGGCGCGTTCGGCATGACGCTCAGCGAATCGTGTCAGAACATCGTGGAGCACGCCGGCTTGGGCGGATGGGTGGCCGTGCAGACGTACAAGTACGCGCGCCGACTCGGACGCCGCGTCGTGGTGATCGCGGTGTGCGACGCCGGCGTGGGCTTCCGGAAGTCGCTCGAAAGCTCGCCCGGCCACCGGCGCAGCGACCGGTGGGATGATGCGATGGCGCTCGAGGATGCCGTGCTGCGGGCCGTCAGCCGCTTCCGTCACGGGGACAAGGGGCGTGGCCAGGGGCTCGCCGGGATCCGGCGGTTTGTGGGACGCTGGGACGGCAAGCTGTCGGTGCGCAGCGGCACCGCCCGCATCGCGATCACGCCGGCGTGGGACGAAGACCTGCCGATGACCGAGGGACTTCCGTTCTTCCCCGGCGCGCAGATGCAGATCACGATCCCGGAGCGGCTGGGCGACGCCCCGGCACGCGGGCGGGCCACGAGCACGTCCCGGCCGCGGCCGCGGACGGCGCCGTGACGGTGCACATCGACGTGGGCACGGTGCTGCGCGGCACCGTGTGTGACCTGTATTCCAATCTGGTCACGCGCCCCACCGGCGCCGCCGTGCGCAGTGCCATCGAACAGCAGGTCATCGAGATCGGGGCGTCGGTGGTCACCACGATCGACTTCTCGCAGGTCAACCTGCTGGATTTTTCCTGCGCCGACGAGATCGTGGCCAAGCTGCTGTTGCGCTACGCCAGTGACGACGGGCTCCCGGGGTTCCTGACGTTCCGCGGGATCCACGAAGGGCACATCGATCCGATCGAGACCGTGCTGGAACGTCATGCGTTGGCGCTGGTGTCATGGCATGAGGGCGCCGCAGAGCTGTTCGGTCATGTGGACGACGAAGAGCGCCGGTGCTGGGAGGCCGTGCGCGACCACGGGCCCACGTGGCCCGACGTCATCGCGCGGCTGTTGTCGGTGAGCGACGCCGAGGCGACGCTCGAACTGGACCGGCTGCACGGCCGCCGGTTGATCATGCGACGGGACGACGGCTACGTCGTGCCCGGGGCTGCACCGAGGGGATCATGAACGACGACGAGAAGGCGAAAGCCCGCAAACTGGGGATGTTCAGCGGGTTTTCCCCCGTGTTGCAGGTGGTGGGATTCATCAGCAGCAAACCCGGGGATGCTGACCGGGGGCCGATGGTCCGCATGCGGAGCGACGATGCGCTGGTCCGTCTCGTGACGGGCCACGAGTTGGTGCGTGTGGTATCGGACCGCCGGTCCGAGCTGGCGGAGTTGCAGATCGATGACACCCTCCCGCGCGGCGGGTGCCTGCTGCGCGACGTGCTCGGGGCGGCACCATCCGAGCTGATCCGCGTCGTGAAACTCGACACCGACTCGCGGACGCGCGTCTGAGTCCGTCGTCACCGATGCGCCCTTCCCGCTGTGCCCTGTGGTGGTGCCCGACATGAGAAACCCGGAGTCCGCCGTCGCGCAGCAACTGGCCGATCTCGAGCGCACCGAAGCGGCGCTCGTGCTGGCCACTGGGATGGCCGCCGTGGCCAGCACGCTGATCACGCTGCTGGTTCCCGGTGATCATCTGGTGGCCAGCAGCTGGCTGCGCGCCGACACGCGCCACTTCTTTGTGCACGAACTGCCGGCGCTCGGCGTGCAAGTGAGCTTCGTGGATCCCACGGAAACGCGGGGATGGCGCCGCGCGCTTACGCCGCAGACGCGCCTGCTGTTCGTGGAATCACCGGTGGACCCGACCACGCGCGTGGTGGACCTGCGGGCGCCCCGCGCGCTGGCGCAGGAGCTCGGGCTGGCGTTCGTCGTGGATAGCACACTGGCCGGCCCCATCAACTTCCGGGCCGTCGAATGCGGCGCCGATGTGGTGGTGCACGCGGCCAGCGCGGTGCTCGACGGGCACCATGACGGCGTGGCCGGTGTGGTGTGCGGCACCGACGCGGTGATCGAGGAAGTCCGCCACACAATGCGCGCGTGGGGCGCCGAGCCGCATCCGGCCGCGGTGGCCAGTCTGGCCCGTGGGCTGCAGACGCTGGCCGTCCGCGTGGCGCAGCAGAGTGCGTCGGCACAGACCGTCGCCACGTGGGCCGAGCAGCAGCCCGCCTTCACGCGGGTGTTCTATCCGGGCCTCGCCTCCCACCCCGACCACGCGGTGGCTGCGGCGTGCCTTGCGGGCTACGGCAGCGTGATGGCGGTGGCGTGCGCCGGTGGCGATGCGGCGGCGGCGCAGCTGCTGGCGCAGTTGCAGCGCTTCGACGTGTGCGCCGTGGAAGACGCCCCCCGTCTTGGCGGCGCGCGGTCGGTGGCCAGCGCCCTGTCGGCGGTGCCCGGTCTGTCAGACGGCGCGATACGGTTCAACATCGGCCTCGACGACGCCGCCTCGTTGATCGATGATCTCTCTCAGGCCATGGAGTAGCCGGTGTCCGGCATTCTTCGACTGACGAAGGTCAGCAAGGAGTATCCCCGCTCGGGCGCCGCCCTGCACGACGTGTCCTTCGAAATGCAGAAGGGCGAGTTCGTGTTTCTGGTGGGGCACAGCGGTGCGGGCAAGAGTACGCTGCTCAAGCTGATCTCGATGGCCGAACGGCCCACGAGCGGCGAAGTGCGCGTGTCCGGCTTCACGAGCCAGTCCATCACGCCGCGCGATATCCCCGCGTTGCGCCGTCGCCTGGGCATCGTGTTTCAAGACTTCCGGCTCCTCCCCGACCGCACGGCCGAACAGAATGTGGCGTTCGCGCTCGAGGTGACCGGCGCGCCGCACGGGCAGATCCGCCCCAAGGTGGCGCGGCTGCTCACGCAGGTGGGGCTGGCCTCCAAGGCCACGGCGTTTCCGCACGAACTGTCGGGGGGCGAGCAGCAGCGTGTTGCCATTGCGCGGGCGCTCGCCAACGATCCCTTCGTGCTGCTGGCGGACGAACCCACCGGCAACCTCGACGACCGCGCCACGCACGCCATTTTTCTGCTGCTGCGCGAAATCAACGCGCAGGGCACGGCGGTGCTGATGGCCACCCACGACGTGGCGATGATCCAGCGCACCGGCCTGCGCTTCCTCGAACTCGATCACGGGGCGCTGGTGCACGACGGCACCGATGTGGCGCGGCTGATCGCCGACATGCGGGGGCGCCGGTGAGACTCGCCCTCCGTGAAGTGCTGCTCGCCTTCCGACGCGCCCCACTGCTGGCCGTGCTCGGCGTCACCACGATTGCCTTTTCGCTGTTTGCGTTCGGGCTGTTCGGACTGGTGGCCATCAACATCGAGGCCGCGCTGCGCGCCGTGGAAGACCGCGTGGAGGTGCGTGCCTTCCTGGTCGACGGCGCGCGCGATGCGCAGGTGGACGAACTGATGCGGGGCATCAGCAAGATGCCGCAGGTGGCCGACGTGGGCTACGTGAGCCCCGACTCCGCGCTGCAGCGCGCGCGGGCCGAACTCGAGGAGTTCCGCGACGTGATGGAAGGGGCGATGCTCCCCGGGTCGGTGGAGCTGCGCCTCAAGGAGGGCGCGCGCAATCCGGACACCGTGCTCGCGATTTCGCGCCGGCTGCAGACGTATCCGGTGGTGGAGGAAGTGCGCTACGGGCGCGAATGGGTGGAGAAGCTCTATCGCATCCGCAACATCGCCGGCGTTGCCGGGATGGCGCTCGGCTGCGTCTTCGCGCTGGTGGCGATCATCATCATCGGCGCCACGATCCGCATGGCGATCCTCGCGCGCACCAAGGAAATCGAGATCATGCGGCTCGTGGGCGCTACGAACGGCTTCGTGCGCCTCCCGTACCTCATCGACGGGACGCTCAAGGGGCTCACCGGCGGCGGTCTGGCGGTGCTGATGGCGTGGGGCGCGGTCCAGCTCGTGTCGCGCTCGCTCATGGCCGCCCAGTTCTTCACCACGCAACAGGCGTTGCTCGGTGTGGCCGCCGGCGGCCTGCTGGGACTCGCAGGCAGCTGGCTCTCGGTGGGTCGTCACCTCCGCCGCGTCTGGCGCGACGCGTGACGCACGTCGTCTGGCGCGCATGCCGGCGGTCGCTCCTCACCGCGCTGCTGGGCTGGTGGTGCGTCCCGATCGCCGTGCGGGCGCAGACCGGCAGCGGTGGAGCCGGCAGCGCGGCCGTCAGTGCGGAGCAGCGGCTGCGCCAGCAGCAGGATGAGCTGGACAAACTGCGCCGCGAGCGCAGTGCGCTGGAAGGCAAAATGGCCGACCTGCAGCGCAGCGCGCGCACGCTGGCCGACGAGGTAAACAACCTCGAGGCGCAGCGGCAGACCACGGCCCGGCTCGTGAACGCGCTGGACCAGCAACTCGAGACCATCACCGTCGAGGTCACCCGGGCCGGCGCCGGCCTCGTGCGGGCCGAAGGTGAGCTGGAGAACAAACGCGGGGCCCTGCAGCGGCGGATGGTCGAGATCTACAAGCGCGGCATTCTGTACGACGTGGAAGCGATGCTGTCCGCGCAGTCGTTTGCCGGGCTCGTGGCGCGGTACAAGTACCTGCACGAGCTCGCGCTGCACGACCGCTCGCTGGTGCGCCGCGTGGAAGGGCTGCGCGACCAGATCATCTCACAGCGGCTGCTCCTGGTGCGGCTGCAGGACGAAGTCACGCGCAACCGCTCCGAGAAGTCGCGCGAGGCGCGTCGACTGGCCGATCTCGAGTCGCGCCGTCAGCGCAACCTCACGGTGGTGCAGCGGACTGCGGCGCAGACGCGGGAACGACTCACCCAGCTGTCGCGCGACGAAGCCAAGGTGGCCGGCGTGATCGCCTCGTTGGAAACCGTGCGACGCCGGGCCGAGATGTCGCCGAACGCGCGGCCGGCGGCGCCGTCGAGCATCCGGACGTCCGACCTCGGAAAACTCGACTGGCCGGTCGATGGCACGATCCTTTACCGCTTCGGCCGCGTGATCAATCCGAACAACACCACCACCCGTTGGAACGGCATCGGGATCGGCGCGTCGGTGGGGACGGCGGTGAAGTCGATCGCGGCCGGCGAAGTGGTGCTGGCCGACAACGTGGGGACGTACGGCCCCACCGTGATCGTGCAGCACGGCGGCGGCGACTACTCGGTGTACGGATCGCTGGCCCGCATCGACGTGCGCAAGGGGCAGCAGATTCCCAAGGGACAAGCGCTCGGAACCGTGGGTGCCACCGACCCCGATCTGCCGCCGCACCTGCACTTCGAGATCCGGCCCAAGGGGCGCTCGGTGGATCCGCTGGAGTGGCTGCGCGGACAGCGGTAGAAGCTGCTACTCTTGGTACCATGCCTGCCAAGAAAGCCGCCGCGAAGGTCTCCACCCGCAAGGCGCCATCGCCGCCTGCCCCCTCCATCTCAGCCCCCATCGTGGTCGATGCGGGCGACTGGACCAAGGACCGCGCGCCCTTGGGGTCGCACGTCTCGGTGGCCGGCGGGAGCTGGGAATCGGCTGCCCGGGCCCGCGAGATCAGCGCCACCGGATCGCAGATTTTCACCAAGCAGGCCAACCGCTGGCTCGAGCGTGACATCGACGACGCCGAGGCCACGCGCTACCGCACGGCGATGGCGGAAACGCAGGTGCGCTGGACGTGTGCGCACGACTCGTATCTGATCAATCTCGCGTCACCGGACGACGCGCTGCGCGCCCGGTCGGTGGAGAGCTTCCGGGCGGAGTTGCGACGGTGCCACGCACTGGGGCT
>CANJOX010000110.1 GCA_947475795.1 Gemmatimonadota bacterium | reverse complement strand
CGCGGAGGGCGACGGAACCGCCGTGTGGCGCTGCTACGCATGGGCGCAGCCCACCGTCTCCTTCGGGCGCAACGAACGCACCACGGGGCGGTTTTCGGACCAGAGCGTGCGCGCCGCCGGCTTGACGGCCGTCCGCCGACCCACCGGCGGCCGGGCATTGCTGCACGCCCGCGAGGTGACCTACAGCGTGACCATGCGACTCGACGCCCAGTCGCCGTGGCAGACGGGGTATGCCGCCGTGAATGCCGTGCTGCTGCGTGCCCTGCACCGGCTCGGTGTCCCCGCCCAGCTGGTGGCCCCGCATCAGACGCGCGCGGTCACGCCGGACGGCCCGCTCTGCTTCGACCAACCGGCCGCCGGGGAGATCGTGGTGGACGGCCGGAAGCTCGTGGGCAGCGCCGTCTGGCGGCAGGGCGGCGCGTACCTGCAGCATGGCAGCATCCTGCTGGCCGACGACCAACCGCGACTCGCCACGGCTGCGCTGTGTCCCATGCCGCTCCCCCCGCCGGCGGCCACCCTGGCCGCGTGCGCATCGCAGCAGGCGGAGTGGGCACAGGTCACCGACGCCCTGTCGGCGGCGCTCTCCGAGACCGTCGGCCTCGTGACCGACGGCGTGGTCGCGCCGTTTTCCCCCGATGGCGACTTCGCCTCGCGCATGGCTGACCATTGCCGCCGGTTCGCCGACCCCGCGTGGCTCTGGCGCCGATAGCAGGCGTCGGGCATCGTACCCTCGGGCCGGCGCCATGCCGGCGGTCGTTCCGCGCTCACGCTCACTGTCCCGCCATGCCTCCGTTCCGACTGTCTCGTCTCGCCGGTCTCACCGCATTCGCCTGGGCGCTCACCGCCTGCGCAGGCACCGACCAGGCCAACACCGACGGCGCCACCGGCGGCACGCTCATCATTGCGGTGCCCGCCGAGCCGGCCACGCTGCTCCCGCCGCTGGTGTCGGGGACGCAAGGGTTTCCGATTGTCAACGCGCTCTTCGACCGGCTCGCCGAAATCGGACCGGCGCTCGAAACGTACGGCGATGCCGGGTACACGCCGCGCCTGGCGTCGTCGTGGCGCTGGTCGGCCGATTCACTGTCCATCGCGTTTGCGCTGGACTCGATGGCGCGCTGGCACGACGGCCAGCCCGTGCGCGCCGACGACGTGCGCTACACGTTCCGCGTGTACACCAGCGACTCGCTGGCCGTCGATGCGAAGTCGCTGCTGGGAAACATCGACTCGGTGTCGGTGCGCGATGCGCGGACGGCGGTGTTCTGGTTCAAGCGACGGATGCCGCGGCAGTTCTACGACGCGACGTACCACATGTACATCCTGCCGGCGCACCTGCTGGACACGATCCCTATGGCGGCGCTGGACAGCGCCGCCTTCGGCCGCCGTCCCGTGGGCACCGGACGCTTCCGGTTCGCACGCTGGGAGCCCGGCCAGCGCATCGAGATCGTGGCCGACACCGCCAATGCCCGTGGCCGGGCGCTGCTGGACCGGGTGGTGTGGACACTCGCGCCGGATTTCGGGGCGGCCACGGTGAAGCTGTTTGCCGGTGAAGCCGACCTGCTGGAAAATCTGCGGCCGGACAATCTCGCGCAGGTGGCGCAGACGCCGGCGCTGCGACTGATCGACAACCGCACGCTGCAGTACGGATTTCTTGGCTTCAACCTGCGCGACACCACCAACGCGGCGCGCCCGCACCCCCTGTTCGGCGATGCGCGCGTGCGGCGTGCGCTGCACATGGCCGTGGACCGGGACCGCCTCGTGCGCAACGTGTTCGACTCGTTGGGAATGACGGCGCTCGCCCCCGCGCCGCGCGCCCTGATCCCTGACACCACGGCCTTCCGTCAGCTGCCGTACAACGTGGCCATGGCGAAGGCCCTGCTTGATTCGGCCGGCTGGGTCGATCATGACAACGACGGCGTCCGCGACCGCGACGGCATTCGGTTGTCGTTCCGCATGCTGATTCCGGCCAGCAGCACGTCGCGCCAACGCTATGCCGTGCTCTTGCAGGAGCAATACCGTGCCATCGGCGTCGAGGCCGCCCCACAGCAGCTCGAGAACAACGCGTGGAGCGAGGCCGTGGATGCGCATCACTTCGACGCCTATCTGGGCGGCTGGCAGACCAACCCCGGTCTGGTGGGGCTCAAGCAGACCTGGGCCTCGACCGGGGTGTCGAACGCCGGTCGCTACGCCAGTGCGCCATTCGACGCGCTGCTCGACAGCGCCCTTACCACGTTCGATCCGCGCGCGAGCCGCGGCTACTGGGCCCGCGCGTTTCAGGAGATCGTCAACGATGTCCCCGCGATCTGGCTGTACGAACAACGCTCGCCGCTCGCGGTCCACCGGCGCGTGATCACCACGCCGCTGCGCGCCGACGGCTGGTATGCCGGGCTGGCCGACTGGCGCATCGATCCGGCGCAGCGCCTCGATCGCGACCGGATCGGATTGGGGACGCCTCCCTGAGCACGACGCCACGCTTCCTGCCGCGCGTGATGCGCCGCATCGCGATGAGCGTGGCGGTCGTGTTCGCGGCGGCCTCGCTGGCGTTCGTGCTGCTGCACCTCGCCCCCGGCGATGCGGGCACCGCGCTCGGCGAGGGGGCATCACCCGAGATGCGCGCCGCCGTGCGCGCGCAGTATGGACTGAACGACTCATTAGCCACGCAGTACGGACGGTGGATGCTCGCCCTCCTCCGCGGCGAGTTCGGCTGGTCGCCCAACCAACGGCGACCAGTCGCCGCCGTCATCGCGGAGGCGCTTCCGCGCTCGCTCCTGCTCATGGGCGCCGCGCTCGCGATCAGCATGGCCGTGGGTTCCGCCATCGGCGCCTGGCAAGGAGCACGCGCAGGCTCGCGCCGCGATCGGGTCAGTGCCGTCGTCCTGCTCGTGCTGTATTCGCTCCCCGAATTCTGGCTGGCGCTCGCGTTGATGACGGTGTTCGCTCACCAACTTGGCTGGCTCCCCGCCACCGGGATCACGGGCGACCTCTACGCCTATCAGTCGCCCGGCGCGCAACTGGCCGACCGCCTGCGTCATCTCGTGCTGCCGCTCACCACGCTGTCGCTCGTGGGGATCGCGGTCTTCGCGCGCTATCAGCGGGTCGCGATGCAGGACAGCATGACGCAGCCCTTCGTCCAAACGGCGCGCGCCAAGGGGCTCACCGAAACCGCCGTGCGACGTCAGGCGTGGCGGGCGGCGCTGCTGCCCGTGATCACGGTGGCCGGCCTGCTGCTGCCGGCACTCGTGACCGGGGCCGTGTTCGTGGAACGGGTGTTCGCGTGGCCCGGCATGGGCTTCACGCTGATCCGCGCCATTGAGGCGCGCGATGTGGCTGTGGTGTCTGCGTGCGTGATCGTGGGCAGCGCCGCCACCGCCTTGGGCGCCGCACTGGCCGACGTGCTGCGGGAGCTCGCCGATCCACGACTGCGTGACACGTGATCCCGGCATGAATGCCTCACGTCGTCTCACCGTCACCGCCGGCATGGCGGCCGTACTCGTGCTCATCACCGTCGCGGGACCGTGGCTCACGCCCTACGACGCGAATGCGCAGCTCGACATCATCGCGCTGCGTAGCCAGGCCCCCTCGCTGGCGCATCCCTTCGGGACCGACGGCGTGGGGCGCGATGTACTCAGCCGCGTGCTCGACGGCGCCCGCATCTCGCTGCTGCTGGCCACGCTCTCCGTTGTGCTGTCGTTGATCGTGGGCACGCTCTACGGGGCGCTGTCCACCCTCGCCGGCGGCAGCGTCCATGCGGCCATGCAGCGCCTCATCGACGTGGCACTCGCGATCCCGCGCCTCCTGCTGCTCCTCGCCATTGCAGCACTGTGGGGCGCGCTCTCCCTCCCCGCACTCATTTTGCTGGTGGGACTCACCGGCTGGTTCGCGACCGCACGACTGGTGGCGGACGACCTCGCCGCGCTGCGCGGCCGCGAGTTCACCGTCGCGGCGCGTGCGTTGGGCGTGCGGCCGGTACGCCTGCTCTGGCGTCACCTGTTCCCGCATCTGCTGCCCACACTGGCCATCAACGCCAGCTTCGGCGTGGCCGGCACGATCGCCCTCGAAGCGGGGCTCAGCTATCTGGGTCTCGGGATTCAGCCGCCGCAGGCGAGTTGGGGCACAATTTTGCGCGACGGATCCGGCGTGATGCAGACGGAGTGGTGGCTCACGTTCTTTCCCGGCCTCGCCACCGTTTTCGCGGTGCTGGCCTGCAATGCGCTCGGCGATGCCTTGCGCGAGCGCTTCGCACCGGCGCACGTTCCCAGTCGCTCCGCCCCTCCCCTTCCCCGTGCCGTGCGCCCGTGACGTCTACGCCCCCTCGCGACTCCACGCCCGATTCCGGTGGTCCACTGCTCGATGTGCAGTCGCTGCAGATCGCCTTTCCGGCGGGCAGCGGCGTCGCACGCGCCGTGGACGGCGTGTCGTTCACGGTGTCGCGCGGGGAGACGGTCTGTCTCGTGGGCGAGTCCGGGTGCGGGAAGTCGCTCACCGCGCTGTCGCTGTTGCGGCTGGTGCCGCCCCCCGGACGCATCGAAACGGGGAGCCGCATCCGGTTTGACGGCGCAGACATCCTCACGCTCGACGACGAACGCCTCCGCGACATCCGCGGGCAGCACATGGCGATGATCTTTCAGGAGCCGATGACGGCGCTCAATCCGGTCCTCACCGTCGGTGACCAGATCGCGGAAGTGCTGCGCGTCCACACCACACTCCCGCGGCGGGACATCTGGTCGCGCACCGTCGACATGCTGGCGCAGGTGGGCATTGCCGACGCGCCGGCGCGCGCCACGCAGTATCCGCACGAACTCTCGGGCGGCATGCGGCAGCGCGTGATGATCGCGATGGCGCTGATCATGTCGCCCAAGCTCGTCATCGCCGATGAGCCCACGACGGCGCTCGACGTGACCATCCAGGCGCAGATCCTCGAACTGCTGCGCGACCTGCGCGCGCGGACGAACATGGCGCTGCTCCTCATCACGCACGATCTCGGCGTCGTCGCCGAGATGGCCTCGCGGGTCATCGTGATGTACGCCGGCCGCATCGTCGAGGAGGCCACCGTGGCGGCGCTGTTCGCCGCCCCGGCGCATCCCTACACCGAGGGACTGCTCGCCGCGATTCCGCGGCTGGGGCGTGAAGCCGAGCGACTGCAGACCATCGCGGGGTCGGTGCCGCCGCCCACGGCGCTGCCGAGCGGCTGTGCCTTTCGCGATCGCTGCCCGTACGCGTTCGACCGCTGCGCGCGCGAGGAGCCGGCGCTGGTCGAGATCGGCGCTGGCCACCGGGCGCGGTGCCACCTGATTGCCGAGCCGGCGCGACGCGCCGACCGGCGCGAGGTGGTGCGCACATGAGTGCATCGACCACTGCGGCGCCACTGTTGTCCGTGCGCGATCTCACCAAGCACTTCCCCATTCGCTCGGGATTCCTGCAACGCACCACCGGCGCCGTGAAGGCGGTGGACGGCGTGTCCTTCGATGTGGCCGCCGGCGAGACGCTGGCGCTCGTGGGGGAATCCGGCTGCGGCAAGACGACCACGGGACGCGCCATCCTGCGCCTGATCGAACCCACCGCCGGTCAGCTGCATTTCGACGGGACCGATCTGCGCGCGCTGCGCGGTGAAGCGTTACGGCGGATGCGCCGGCGGATGCAGATCATCTTCCAGGATCCGTACGGCTCGCTCAATCCACGGATGACCGTCGGGGCCGCGATCCGGGAAGGCCTGATCGTGCATGAACTCGCCGAAGGGAGCGCCGCCGACCGCCGGGTCGCGGCCCTGCTGGATGAGGTGGGGCTGCGGACCGAGTACGCATCGCGTTATCCGCACGAATTTTCCGGTGGGCAACGCCAGCGCATCGGGATCGCGCGCGCGCTCGCCGTGGAGCCGTCGTTCATCGTGTGCGACGAGCCGGTGTCGGCCCTCGACGTGAGCGTGCAGGCACAGGTGGTGAACCTCCTGCGAGATCTGCAGCGCGAACGGGGGCTGTCGTATCTGTTCATCGCGCACGATCTCGCGGTCGTGGCGCACATGGCCGATCGCGTGGCCGTGATGTACCTCGGACGCATCGTGGAGCTCGCGCCCCGGCAGCGGCTCTTCGCGGCACCGATGATGCCGTACACGCAGGCGCTGCTGTCCGCCGTACCGGTGCCCGATCCGACCGTCCGGCGGCAGCGCATTCTGCTCGCCGGCGATCCGCCCTCGCCGGCCAATCCGCCCAGCGGCTGTGTGTTCCACCCGCGCTGCCCGCACCCGCAGAAAGATGCGGAATGCACGCGCGTCGTCCCTGCGCTCGAGGAGAAGGCCCCGGGCCATTTCGTGGCCTGCCTCAAGCCGCCGTTCACCCACCTCTCATCCAACGCGTCGTGACGCCTCCTTCGCTCCGCTCGGACCCGTCCGCCTCGCACCCCGCGAACGACCGCGCCTTCTTCGGGCACCCGCGTGGTCTCGGCCTGCTGTTCATGACCGAGATGTGGGAACGGTTCTCGTTTTACGGTCTGCGCCCGCTGCTGGTGCTGTTCATGGCGGCGGCGCTCGCCGACGGGGGCTTCGGTTTCGACCGGCCCTCCGCGTCGGCCATCGTGGGCATCTACGCCGCGAGTGTGTATCTCGCCTCGCTCCCCGGCGGATGGATCGCCGACCGCTGGCTCGGGCTGCGACGCTCGATCCTCATCGGCGCCGTGCTCATTACCGGCGGGCACCTGTCCATCGGCATCTCCGGCATGGCCGGCGCCGGGATCGGCAAGATCTTCTTCTTCCTCGGCCTCGTCCTCATCGTCCTCGGCACCGGGCTGCTCAAGCCGAACATCTCGGCCATCGTCGGTGATCTGTACCCCGAGGGCGGCGCGCGGCGCGATGCCGGCTTCTCGATCTTCTACATGGGCATCAACACGGGCGCCTTCGTGGGTCAGCTCGTGACCGGCTACCTGGGTGAGCGTGTGAGTTGGCACTGGGGCTTCGGGGCCGCCGGCGTCGGCATGCTGTTCGGTCTGCTCATGTTCTGGCTCAAGGCGCGCGACGTGCTTGGCCCGATCGGTCAGGACATCGTACGCCACCCGGATGCGGCGGTGCAGGCGAAACGTGAAGGGACCGTCCGCAATTACACGCTGGCCGGACTGGCCGTGCTCGCGCTCGTGTTCGTGCTGGCCAGCACCGGGGCCATCGCCCTCGATCCGCAGGCGATCGGCGGCGCAATGACGTTCGTGCTCGTCGGCATCGCCGTCGCCTTCTTCGGCTTCCTGTTCGCCTTCGGCGGACTCACGCGCGACGAGAAGCTGCGCTCGGCGGTGATCTTCGTGCTCTTTGTGTTCGCTGCGATCTTCTGGGCGGCCTTCGAACAGGCCCCCACGTCGCTGCAGCTGTTCGCCAACGACTTCACCGATCGCAACCTGTTCGGCTTCGATATCCCGGCCACGTGGTTTCAGTCGGTGAATTCGGCGTTCATCATTCTGTTTTCGCCCGTGTTCGCGGCGCTCTGGCTCATGCTGGCGAAGCGCAACATCGAGCTGTCCAGTCCCACGAAGTTCGCGCTCGGCCTCGGACTCGCCGGCGTGGGCTTTCTCATCATGGTGTTCGCCGCGAACCAGGTGGTCGCCAGCGGCGGATCGGTGCTCGTGTCGCCGTGGTGGCTGATTATCAGCTACATGTTCCAGACGCTCGGTGAACTGTTCCTGAGCCCGGTCGGCCTGTCCTCCATGACCAAGCTCGCGCCGCGCCGCTACGTGGGGCAGATGATGGGCATCTGGTTCCTCGCCACGTCGGTCGGCAACCTCGTGGCCGGTCTGGTGGGCGGACACGTCGATCCCACGAAGCTCGAGCAGACACCGCTCGTGTTCAGCGGCACGGCGATCGCGCTGTTCGGCGCTACCGTGATTCTCGGCCTGCTCGTGATCCCGATCCGCCGGATGATGGCCGGCGTGAAGTAACGCGTCGGGTGATTACGGCCAGGTGAACAAGCTCGTCGGCGCGGTCCGCTCCCGCGCCGACAGCACATCCTTGGGCTCGTCCCAGAACACGCGCGAGCGGTCCACACTCGACAAGCGGATCTCGAATCGCCGTTGCGGATCGGTGCCTACGGGCACCGCGAAATCGACCCGCCAGAGCCGGCGGGACCGCGGCGGGACCGCGGCGAGTACCGACACGCCCACCGCACCGCGCCACGGCGTGGACACCGCGTACGGCACCGAGGGTTCCCCCCACAAGCGCCCACCCTCGGAAAACAGCGCCAGCCCCACATCGGCGACGTTGAGGCGCGTGGGGATCACGAGGCGCTGCTCTCCGCGCACGATCAGCCGCTGCGCGCCGGCCTGCCACGAGTTACGGTGCCCCAGTAGACCGCCTTCGCGATCGGCCAGCGACAGCTGGAACGGCACACGCATGGCGTGCCCGCCGCTCCACTCCACATCGAACACGCTCGTCTGACGCACCGCCGGGCGGAAGTACCACGCCAGCCGTCCGCTCGTGACGATGTTGTCCCATGCCTGCACGTCACGGTCAAAGCGCGCTTCGGCGATCGCCTGCAGGCCGACGAAACTTTTCGCACCGCCGACGGCGGCGTACAGATTGGCCGCGAGAAAGTGATCGCGATCCCGTGCCTGAGCGAGGCTCAGCGAGCGACCGGCCACGAGTCCGAGTTGCATACCCACGCGCACGTCCTGCGCACCGTTCAGGGCGTCAAACCCCTGCACCGGCACGAACCGGATGGTGCGGACGCCCAGCAGCGCGTTGGCGCGGACCACCGATTGGCGGCGGAAGATCGGGATGGGCGCATCCACCGGATCGGGCTGCACCCCCTCGCGCGTGAGCGTGAGTGAGGTCTGGTCGGTGGACTGGCGCTCCCGCGTGAGCGACGCACCCACCAGCCGGAGCCGCCCCACCGGACCCACGCGGGTCACCCACCCCAGATTCCCGAACTCCCGGCGCACCGTGAGTGCATTCCGGGGCAGATCCCCGCGGCGGAATTCGAGCGGCCCGCGCGTGCCGCCCACGCTGCCGATAAACGCAAAGCGCTGCAGATCGGTGTAGTACGGACGGACCACCTCCAATCGCATGTCCTGCCCGAAGCGATTGCGACGGGCGGCCGCGCGGAACTCGTTGCGGGCGCCGCCGAACTGGTAGTTCGCCAGCTCTACCCCAAGGATGTCGTTGTACGCCAAGCCGTCGCGCCACGTGACCGCCGCCAGCGTGGCCGTGCCGGCGATATTCGATTCACCCACCCGGATCCCGCGGAACACCGGCGACTTCGATTGCAGCGTGGGCTCGAGGATCAGGCTGAAGTCATCGCGCGTTTCCACCTCCAGCCGCACGCCGCCCGCTTCGTCG
>CANJOX010000109.1 GCA_947475795.1 Gemmatimonadota bacterium | reverse complement strand
TGGCGAATGGACTCACGCACTTCTGGCAGAACAGCAGCACGCTCGAGTTCCGCCCCACGCTCGGTCTGTCGGCCACGATGAATGCGCGGCAGCTGCTCGATCTGCGCGACTATCGCAGCACGACGCAGCAGGTGGACAGCACCGATCGCGGGCAGGCGGCGACCGCCGAGCGGTTGCAGCTGCTCGGTACGACGGTGGGGCTCGAGCGGGAACGCTCGCTCACGTCGGCGGTGCTCTTTCAGCCCACGCTGGCCGTGTGGCTGCGCCCGCGGGTGGATTTCAATTCCACCTTCAATCTCAACAAGGACCCCAACGCGCGCACACTGCTGCGCGAGGGCGATTCCACCGGCGCCTACCGCCTGCCCAAACGGCTCGGCGCGGCACAGACGCTCAGCACCGGCACCGCGTTCGATCTGGGGCGCCTGATCACCTCGCGCACCTCGGAGAAATCCATCGTGAACCGGCTTGGTCGCATCTTCGCCCCGGTCGATGTCTCCTGGCAGCAGAGCCTCACCTCGAACTTCGACAACACCGCGTTCATCCCCGGATGGGGGTATCAGTTGGGCTTGGGTGGGGTCCAGTCGTTCCGCGGCCTCGATTCCCGTCTCGCCACCACGGCGGGGCGCTTGCGGCGCACCACGGCCACGGGCGCGCTCAATCTGCCGTTCTCCCTCACCGTGCAGTCCCGGTTGGAAAACGGCACCACCGAGACCTGGACGCGCCGGACGCTCGACGGCTTCCAGGCCGTGATCACCAGCACGCAGCTGGTGAAGCCCGACTACTCCGTGCGGTGGAGCTGGCGCCCGGTTCGGCTGCGAAAGGTGATCACGATGCTCAACGTGAACGGCCGCTACCTCGTGAGCGAACAGGAGACGCTGGTCCCCAATGAAACGGGCGGTCTGGCCGATCGGAGTCGGACTACGGCCACGAGTCAGCCGCTGTCGGGGGCCATCACCTGGGCATTTCTGGGGGGATTGACCACCAACGCCTCGCTCGACCGCACGCATCGTGAGGACACCCGGCCAGGCTCGATCATCAACGGCGATACCCGCCGGATGTCGTTCGACGTGGCCCGCCGCTTCAGGGTGCCCAAGCGCTGGAGCGCGCGGAATGCGACCGTGCGCACGTCGCTGTCGTATCAGAGCGAGGCGTCGCAGTCGGTGGTGCAGGGCTCGTCGTCCACGAACTCGGCGGGCGAGGTGGTGCTGATCGCCCCGTCGGTACTCACCGATAACGGCCGCCGCGCGGTCAACTTCAATGCCGATACCGACCTCTCGGAGCTGCTCACCTTCAGTTTGACCGGCTCCCGCGTGGTGAACTTTGACCGGAACTACAACCGGCAGACGTCCAACCTGATTTTCAGTGCGGTCCTGCAGTTGCGGTTCTTTGCCGGCGACCTGAAGTAGGCCGCGAGTCTCGTCACGCGGACATTTTGTCACGGCGCGCGGTACGCGGTGCCCCGGGCGTCGTTTGGAGTGGAGGTGCGTCGGGCGGGTTATCCCGCAGGGCTCGACCGTCACTAACCTGACGACTATGCCAACTCCCGCCGAACGTCAGGCGCTGCTCTTCGTTGCCGCCGTCGCCCTCGTCGGCGGGGCGGTGCGCGTCACGGCCAGTCGTCGGCTCGCGCGGACGGTGGCCGGCGCAGAGCGGGGGGCGGGCGACCGTCCGGATCTGGCCACCCGAGCGCTCGCCGCCCAGATCGCGGCCGTGGACTCCGCCCGGGCGCATCGGGCGCCGTCACGTCGGCGGCCAACGGCCGGCTCAAGACGCGGCCCGTCGGAGCCGAGACTCCCCCGTGTGCCCGTTGCGGAGCCGGTGTCGCTGATCGATGTGAACAGCGCCCCGGCGTCGGAACTGGAACGATTGCCAAGGGTCGGACCGGCGCTCGCCATGCGGATCGTGGCGTATCGTGAAGCGCACGGACCGTTCGCGTCGCTGGAAAGCCTCCGTCACGTACGTGGCATCGGGCCAGCCACGGCGCGCTCTGTCGCTCCTCTGGTGACGTTTTCTGGACGGCACAGTCCATTTCAACGTGAGGCTCCCGCCTCGCACGCTCCCCCGTCGCCGCACGAGTCCCGGTAGAAATCAGTCGATATGGCCGCCCCCGTCGCACCACTTGCTCCCCGCACCACCGAACGGCTCGGCGATCTCCTCGTCAAAGAGGGGCTGCTCACGCGTGAGCACCTGGCTAAGGCCCTGCAGGAACAGGCGGCCAATCCGGGGCAGCGTATCGGACTGACCGTGGTCAAGATGGGGCTGGTGCCGGAGACGGAAGTCGTCCGCATGCTGGCCCGCCAGTTCCGCATGCCCGCCGTGGATCTGTCACGCTTCGAGGTGGACACCCGTCTGCTCAAGCTGATCCCGGCCGATCTCGCGTCGAAGCACACCGTCCTGCCGCTCAAGCGCGACGGCCGCCAGCTCACCGTGGCGATCGCCGATCCGACGGCGATGTCGGTCATCGACGATCTCAAGTTCATCACCCGCTACGACATCGTGCCGGTGCTGGCGGGCGAGTACTCGATGCGGGCGGCGATCGAAAAGCACTACGAAGCGAATGAAATCCACATGCAGACCCTGCTGCAGGACATCGCGGCAGAGGATGACGATGTGGAAGTGCTGGAGAGCCAGGAGGATGCGACCGACGCGAGTGTGCTGGCCGCGCAGGTCGACGAAGCCCCCGTCGTCAAGCTGATCAACGCGATTCTGGTGGATGCCGTGCACAAGGGTGCGTCCGACATCCACTTCGAGTGCTTCGAGCATGAGCTGCGCGTGCGCTACCGCGTGGACGGCGCGCTGCAGGAAGTGATGAAACCGCCCCTCAAGATGCGCGCCGCCCTGATCTCGCGCTTCAAGATCATGGCCTCGCTCAACATCGCGGAACGGCGCGTGCCGCAGGACGGCCGGATCAAGCTGAAGGTGGGGAAAAAAGTCATCGACTTCCGCGTGAGCGTGCTCCCCACGCTCTTTGGCGAAAAAGTCGTGCTGCGAATTCTCGACAAGGGGAACCTCACGCTCGACCTCGAGAAGTTCGGCATCGAGCCGCGCGCCGAGCGCGAATTCATGGAGGCGATCTCGAATCCGTACGGGATGGTGCTCGTCACGGGCCCCACGGGCTCCGGCAAGACCACCACGCTCTACTCGGCGCTCTCGAAGATCAACAACGGCGACACGAACATCATGACCGCCGAGGATCCCGTGGAGTACAACCTCTTCGGCATCAATCAGGTGCAGGTCCGCACTGAAATCGGCATGACCTTCGCGGCGGCGCTGAAGGCGTTCCTGCGGCAGGACCCCAACGTCATCATGGTCGGCGAAATCCGCGATCTCGAGACGGGCGGTATCGCCATCAAGGCCGCGCTCACCGGCCACATGGTCATGAGCACGCTCCACACCAACTCGGCCCCGGAAACCATCACCCGGTTGATGGACATGGGACTGGAGCCGTTCAACGTGGCCTCGGCGCTCAACCTGATTCTGGCGCAGCGCCTCGTGCGCCGGATCTGCAGCAAGTGCAAGGTCAAGTACGAGCCCGACGCCGCCGAGTTTGCGGGGGCCAAGGTCAAGCCCACCACGACGTTACGCGACCTCAAGTTCACCGAAGAAGCGCTCGACAATGCCAAGGCCCGGGCCACGCCGGAAGCGATCCCGTTCCTGGCGAATCTGTCGCTCGAGTCCACCGTGATGGAGCTGCCGTACTTCAAAGGGTACGGCTGCGACGCCTGCGGCGGCACCGGCCTGAAAGGCCGTCAGGGCTTGTACGAAGTGATGTTCATGACGCAAACGCTCAAGAAGCTCGTGATGCAGAGCGCCGACGTGCAGGTGCTGCGCAGCGCCGCCATCGACGAAGGGATGCTGTCGCTGCGTATGGACGGCTGGCTGAAGGTGCTCAAGGGCGTCACCACGCTGGATCAGGTGATCCGTGAAACATCCAATTGAGTTCGTGTGACGGTGGGGTTTCCTCCCTGCCGTGACGTTCGTCCCTGCTGGGGTCACCGGTTGGTGACCCGCTCACGACTGCCCGCGCGATGACCGCTCCCGCTCAGACCCCCGTATCGCTCCGCACCCTGCTCGATGAAATGATCGCGCGGGAGGCGTCCGACCTGCATATCTCGGCCGGTGACCGGCCGAAGCTGCGCGTGGACGGCGATATCGTGAATTCCGGCGTCGAGCACGTGCTCACGCCCCGCGACACGCTGCAGCTCGCGTATTCGGTGCTCACCGAAAACCAGAAAAAGCGCTTCGAGATGGAGGACGAGCTCGACTTCTCGTTCGGCATCGCCAATCTGTCGCGCTTCCGTGGCAACGTGTTCAAGCAGCGCGGCTGCGTGAGCATGGTGATCCGGCAGATCCCGTTCCAGATCAAGACCTTCGCCGATCTGCAACTCCCCCCGGTGATCGCCGGCTTCGCCGACCGTCCGCGCGGGCTCGTGCTGGTCACGGGACCCACCGGCTCCGGCAAGAGCACGACGCTGGCCGCCATGATCGACAAGATCAACAGCGAGCGCCGCGGCCACATCATCACGGTCGAAGATCCGATCGAGTTCATCCACCGGCACCGCAACTGCATCATCAATCAGCGCGAAGTCGGTGCTGACACCAAGAGCTTCGCCTCGGCCCTCAAGTACGCGCTGCGTGAAGATCCCGATGTCATCCTGATCGGCGAAATGCGTGATCTGGAAACCATCCAGGCGGCGCTCACCATTGCTGAAACCGGCCACCTGGTGTTTGCCACGCTGCACACCAACAGCGCGGCCGAAGCGATCAACCGCATCATCGATGTCTTTCCCAGTCACCAGCAGAGCCAGGTTCGGGCGCAGCTGGCGTTCACGCTCGAGGGGATCATCACCCAGGTGCTGCTGCCCAAGCTCTCCGGCCGCGGCCGTGCGATGGCGTCCGAGATCCTCGTCATGACCCCCGCCATGCGGGCGCTGATCCGCGACGACAAGGTCCATCAGATCATCTCTCTCATGCAGTCGGGGAAGAAGTTCGGGATGCAGACCATGAACGACGCCCTGTATCAGCTGTATGTGTCGCGTCAGGTCAGCTCCGACGAGTGCGTGCGCGCCTCGGGCGACCCGAACGAATTTCTGCGTATGATCGGCAAGGGCCCCACCGACGATAACCTGTCGGCGCCGGGCCGTCCCAACGAACGCGCCGCCGTCGGTGGCCTCAGTCGCCGCTGACCTCGTTGTTTCCGTCGTCGCATTCTGTACTCTGACTTCCTGACTTCATGCCTACGTTCACGTATACCGCGCGCAGTACCAGCGGCGAGCTCAAGACGGCCTCGATCGATGCCCCGAGTCGCGACGACGCGGTCGCGCTGCTGCGCCGGCAGCGACTCACGATCATCAAGGTCGACGAGTCCAAGTCGACGCCACGGCGTACGGGCGGCTCGATCGGCATGCGCGACATCGTGATCTTTACGCGACAGTTCTCCACGATGATCAACGCCGGCTTGCCGCTCGTGCAGGCGCTCGACATTCTGGCGCGCCAGAGTGAAAACAAGGCGCTGGCCGCCGTAGTGCGGGAAGTCGTGTTCGACGTGGAGTCCGGCAACACGGTCGCCGACGCCATGCGCAAGCATCCCAAGGCGTTCAGCGACCTCTACACCAACATGGTGGCTGCCGGTGAAGCGGGCGGTATCCTCGATACCATCCTCAACCGCCTCGCGGTGTTCATGGAAAAGAACGACGCCCTCGTCCGCAAGGTGAAGGGCGCCATGATCTACCCCACGGTCATCCTCTGTGTGGCAGCGCTTTGCGTCGTCATCCTGCTGTGGAAGGTCATCCCGGTGTTCAGCAGCATGTTCGACAGCGTGGGCATGGAGCTGCCGCTCCCCACGAAGGTCGTGATCGGGATGTCCTATTTCCTCACCACCTATTGGTGGGCCATCCTCATCGGGGTGGGCGGATCGGCCTATTTCATCCGGCAGTTCTACGCCACCCCGGGTGGCCAGCTGGTGATCGACCGGTTCCTGCTCAAGGTGCCCGTGCTGGGCGACGTGCTGCGCAAGTCGGCCGTGTCGCGCTTTACCCGCACCCTCGGCACCCTGATTTCGTCCGGCGTCAGCATCCTCGACGGCCTCGAAATCACCGCCCGCACCTCGGGCAACCGCGTTGTGCAGGACGCCATCATGAAGAGCCGCGCCAGCATCGCCGGCGGCGACACGATTGCCGGCCCGCTGCAGAAGAGCGACGTGTTCCCGCCCATGGTGATCAGCATGATCTCCGTCGGTGAACAGACCGGCGGTCTGGACGAAATGCTCAGCAAGATCGCCGACTTCTACGATGACGAAGTCGACGCGGCCGTCAGTGCGCTGCTGTCGCTGCTCGAACCCGTCATGATCGTGTTCCTCGGCGTCGTCGTGGGCGGCATGATCGTCGCGATGTACCTGCCGATCTTCGACATGGTGAATGCGGTGAAGTAAGGGGCCGGGCCGCTCCCGACACACTGCACACGCAGGACCGCCGGACGTCGCGCGACGCCCGGCGGCCACGGTCCCCGTTGCCCCGACAGTGATCAGCTCGGAGGCGCGCCGCCCGCGTCGCTCCAGCTCAGCGACGTCAGCGCAATGCGGTATTCCTTGGCCCGCGCGTCGTACGTCACGCGATACGCCGATGGGTAGTAGCCCGCGAGCGGGCGCAACGCCGGTACCGGAATGTTCGTGACCACATCGTTCGGCTGGGTCAGCAAGTACGCGCGCGTGATCATCGGTTCGTAGAACGTGAAGCGACCGTTCCACGATCCGTAAATGAACGTCGTGGTGAACGGCTGTCCGTTCAGTTCGGGCGAGGTGAAATTGACCCAGTGGACGCCCATGTGCGGCACGGCGACATCCGAGGGCTGCAAGAACGGCGGCTTCAACACCACGTAGGTCGGCGGCACGTAGCTGCCCGTCGGCAGGCGATTGGCCTGCGCCGCGAAGTCCGGATTGGTGCCCGGGTCGATCGCGGTCCATTCGGCCTTCGGCAGCGCGTAGAAGTGGAAATCGAAGTGCGGCGCCGTGTACACGCCCGCGGGCGGATGTCCCTCGGGATTCCAGTCCAGCTCCACAAACTGATAGGGCGCCGGCCCCTGTGCCGGCATCGGCAGCACATACGAATGCTCGTCACCGTCGTCCGGCAATCCCTCCAGCACCATCGCGTCGAGCGCGATGCCCAGCTCCTGCGGCGCCTGGCCTGATCTGGCATCCAGCACAACGTATGTGCGCGCCATCCCGTGGCCCACCTTGATCGGCGTGCCGTACTGCCGGTGCATCCCGGGCTCGTCGTAACCCGCGCGCGCGAGTGACGCCTCAGCCGGCGGTGCCGCCGGATGGTCCGCCGTGCAGCCGGCCATGAGCGTACTGGCGCTCGCTGCTGCGGTGAGAACGAGTGTTCGGATCGGAGAACGCATAACCAACCCCGCGAAAAAATGCCGATGATCCAGCGCCACGGCATCGTGGCATGCGGGAGCGGGACAGTCTGCCCGAGCCGCACACCTTGCACGTAACGCGCTCGCGCAGGGGCGGCAAGCAAGCGCGGCGGCCGCTCCGTTGCTCCCGCCACCCACAAACCGTCAGTAGCTTCAGCGGATGGGACGTGGCGTCGCTGCTGTCCCACCGCGCGCGTTCCGCCTTCGGTCCTTCTTCCCCGCCCAACCCGTGACCTTCCCCGCGCCTCAGACCGGCATCATTCACGCGGTGCGCCCGCTTCGGGCCCGCGGTCCGTTCCCGGCGTTCGCCGCGGGCGACACGGTGCAGTTCGAGGTGGCCGGCGGCACGGTGCGGGGCACGGTCAACGGCGTGGACCGGAAGGCGCGCCACGATTTGCCGCTGGGCCTGCCGTATCTGGTGCGCGTTACGGCCGCCCCACCGCAGTGTGGGTATCCCGCCGGCGCCGAGTGCACGATCCGGGCGGGGTGCCTCGAGCGCGACGGCACCGTGCCCGCGGCCGCAGCCGGTGCAGCAGCGCAGCCCACCTTTCTCGTGGCCTTCCAGCGCGAGGGGGGCAACTACCCGTTGCAGGGCGCGCTGCTGGTGCAGGGCGAGAGCCTCGAGGCGGCGTCGGCCGCGGCCATGCAATCGCTCACGGCCGAACTCGAAGCCGATGTGCGCGAACGCGGCGAATTGGCCGAGGCGATGGTGCTGCTGCTCAACGCCTCCGAAGTCGCCCCGCCGGTGGACGGCGCATCGGTGCTGGCCAGCGTGACCTGGTAGCACCGCCCCCGACGGTGCCGCCGGTGCCCCGTCACGGTCGCAGGGTCACCGCACGCGGAGCCGGTTCACGATCGTGTACCCTGGCGCACGCTCCCGCGCGATCGCCTCGGCCCGCGCCTGCTGCCCGCGGTCCTTCACGGTGCCCTCCAGCGTGACGGTCTTGCGGTCCTTGTCGGTGTCCACGTTGATGTCGCTCGCGTCCACGGTGGAGTCGGCCATCAGCGCCAGCTTCACATCGGCGGTTTCGGTGGCCGCCCCGATCGCTGCCCCCGTCTTATCCGAGGCTTCCTTCGTCTTTTCGGCGGCCTCCTCGGCCACATCTTTCACGTCCTTCGTGGTGTCGCGGCAGGCGGTCACGAGTCCGAGGGCGACGGATAGGCAGAGCAGAGTGCGGCGTGTCATGGCTGGATCCGGAAACAGGGTGCGGGAGAGGCACGCGAACGTCGGCCGCCCGGGGCGACCGTAAGCCTGCGACGTGGTGCTGCATGGATCGTGCCTCCGCGCCCGCTGCGCTTCCGGCCGCCACACCGGTGACGCCACACCGGTGACGCGCCGACGTCAGGGATTATCCGCTTGTCGCCGCGCCCGTGGCCCGTAGCGTGCACCACGTGATCCCCGTCACCCCGCTCTTTCACGCCAGCGGCCTCCGGAAGGTGTACGGCGCCGGTGAGGTCGAAGTGGTCGCGCTGCACGATGTCGATCTCGACCTGCACGCCGGCGAGTTCGTCGTCATTCTCGGCCCGTCCGGCAGCGGCAAGTCCACGCTGCTCAACATCCTCGGCGGTCTCGACGTCCCCACCGGCGGGACGGTGACCTTCCGCGATCATGTGCTCACCGGTGCCACCGAGCGTGAGCTCACCCAGTACCGCCGGGAGCACGTGGGGTTCGTGTTCCAGTTCTACAACCTCATCCCCAGTCTGACGGCGCGGGAGAACGTGCAGCTGGTGACCGAGCTGAGCGCCACCGACCCGCACCACCGCACCGCGCAGGATCCCGTGGAGGCGCTGCAACTGGTGGGGCTGGGCGACCGGCTGGATTTCTTCCCCGCGCAGCTCTCGGGCGGCGAGCAGCAGCGCGTCGCCATCGCGCGCGCGGTGGCGAAACGGCCTGACGTGCTGCTCTGTG
>CANJOX010000108.1 GCA_947475795.1 Gemmatimonadota bacterium | reverse complement strand
GCGTGTAGGCGGCCACGGAATAGTCGCTATCCGCCGCCGGACCCGTGAGACCGAAGCCGGGGAGGTCGAACCGGATCACCCGCCGTGTACCGCTGAGCGCCGTGGCCCACCCGTCCCACGTGTGCAGACTGGCCGACGTGCCGTGCACGAGCACGATGGGGAGCGAGTCGAGACGCGGTCCCTCGTCGCGCAGGTGCACCGACATACCGTCGAGCGACACGAAGCGCGACGGCGGCGGTGCCCAGCGGGCGGAGAGGTCGGCCACGGGCAGGTCCGGCGCCCACACCGAGAGGACACCGAGCAGGACCAACACCGAGAGGGCAAACCCGCCCACCAGCCACCGTGCCGCCTTCATGTGATTCGCTCCAGCCGGAAGAAGAACGGGGCCGCGCCCCGCAGGTCCATGAGACCGAGCACCGCGTCCGCGCTGAGCCTGCGGAAGCAATCGATGATCGGCAGGTGATCGTAGACCATCGCGGCGGTGGTCACGCCGCGGCAGGTCACGGCGCGCAGCCGTGCGCGCGGCTGCGTGGTGCGCAGGAGGGGCGTGGCCAGGTGGAACAGGCCGCGCGCGAGGGGATGGCGCGTCAGGGTGCGATACCGCGCGAGCCCCAGCGGAATGCGCCGGGGATCGATGGCATACGTCACGCCGTCGCGGCGCCGGAACACCAGCGGGTGCACCGCCTCGTCGGACAGAAAGGACTTACCGTACCACGCGTACGCCTCGAGCAGCCCGTCCATGTCGTGCCCCGTGGGCTCGCCGTAGCCGCGCCAGTGGCCATGCATCTCCGCCGTCGTCACCGGCGGCAGCGCGTCGAAGCGGGCGAGCGCGTGCGCCAACGTCGCGGGCGGGGCCACGTCGCTCACCGCGGCACGAGCAGCGCGCCCGTGAGCGGGACGCCGTCGAGCCGCTCGGCGGGCGTGACCCCCAGCAGCTGCGCCAGCGTGGGCGCCAGGTCGACGGTGCGGACGAACTGCGTGTGCCGGCCCGGCTTGATGCCGGCGCCGGAGAAGATCAGCGGGACATGCGTGTCGTACGCGCGCGGCGAGCCGTGCGAGGCCACGTTGCCGCCCCACGTGCTGTACGGCGTGAGCGTGACGACCAGTTCGATCGGTGCCGTGGCCGGGAACTGGTGCGCCCACCGGCGCGCGATGTCATCGGTGAGGGTGTCGGCGAGCAGGGCGGCGAAACGGTCCACGCGGGCCACGCCCGGCACGGCGCGCGCCTCGGCCGCGAACGCGTCCACCATCGTGTCCAGCACGGCCGGTGCGCGGAACGCCGCGCGGGTGGCCAGCAGGATCTGCACATCGAGATCGATCGCGAAGGTGTCGAGCTTGGCGCGCTGCAGCCCCTGTATCAAGGGTGGCATCAGCCCGTACAGCGACACGCGTTCCGGCCGCGGCTGGATGGCGGCCGGGGCGATTTCGGGGATGCTGCCGACGCCGTGATCGGCGGTCACGACGACGGTGATCGTGCTGGAGTCGCGCAGCGTGTACAGCGAGTCGAGGAAACGACCGATCGCGCGGTCCACGCGCAGCACCTGGTCGTGCATCTCCCGCGAGTCGGGGCCGAAGTTGTGCCCGATGACATCGGTGGCCGAGAGCGAGATCGCGAGCAGGTCCGTCTGCGGGCCGGCCCCCAGCCCCATCGACTGCACCCCGTGCAGCGCGAAGGCGAGCGTGAGGTCGTCCATGAATGGCGTGATGCGGATGGCACCGCCCGCGTCCACGACATCGTCGGTGAGCTGGTGCGGAAACGTCACGCCCCGGCCTCCCATCTCCGCCGGCACACTGTCCGGTTCCGCGTAGGCACTGTCGGGGAGCAGCAGCGACCACGTACGCCCGGCGTACGACGCCACCGACTGCCGCTCGTTGAACGCCCGCACCCACGCCGGCAGATCCTTGCGGTAGTAGGTGCTGGTGAGAAAGCGGCCGTCGATGGAGTACCAGTATACGTCGCTCTTCGCGCGGCCGATCGGCAGGATCGCGCCGCGATCCTTCATCGAGACCGACAGCGTTTTCGTGCGGCGGTCGGCGCGCGTCATCCAGTCGGCCAGCGTCGTGCCCATGAAGCGCGTGGGGGCGGCACCGGGACCGTACCCGTTGGCGACCAGCGGGTACGCCGGATCCTCGACGCCGACCCGATTGAGCATGATGCCCGTGGAGCGCGGAAACCGGCCGGAGAGCAGCGTGGCATGCCCCGGGGCCGTTTCGGTGATGGCGTGGTCGTGGTGCGCCTCGGTGTAGCGTGCGCCCTGTTGCATGAGCCGGGCCAGTCCGCCGGTGAGCTGCCCCGGAAACCGGTCGAGATAGTCGGCGCGGAACTGGTCGAGGGTGATGAGGACGACCAGCGCCGGCTTCCCAGCCGGTACCGCCGGCGCAGCGAGCTGAGCCGCAGGACGGGAGGCCGCGCCGGCCAGGCAGGCGAGCGAGAGGACGGCGGGGACCACCAGCATGGGACGCATCATACGGGCGAATGTGAGGTGGCGGGGAGGGTGCGGCAAGCCGCAGATGGTGCGTGCGCCGCCGTGGGCGGCGGGGTTGGTAGCGCGGACGGGCATTCGGCACGATACTGACCCGAGACGTTTCGGCACGTCGCCGTTCCGGCGCCGGTCTTGCCGGCCGATACCCCAGCCCTCCCCCCGCGTGCCAAACCGTCGGATTGACCACGTGCGCATCGTCATCGGTGCCTGGCCATGACCACCGCCACCAAAGGGTCCCTGAAACGGGCTGATGCCGGCACGCGCGTGCTGCTGCGGGTGGTGGTGTACTACGTCGTGCTGATCTCGATCGCGACGCTGCTCTGGCGCTTTCTGCCGCACGACGCCAACGCGGTCCCGGCGTCGCTCGAGGCGCTGATGGGGAAGGGGAGCGAGATCGACCGGCAGGCGGCGCAGGCCGCTCCGCTCGACGAAGTGTCGCTGGCGATCACGGTGGCGGTGGCGATGATCGCGGCGGTGCTGCTGTCGCTGCCGGTGGCGTGGATCTATCTGCTCACGCGGGCCAAGCGCGGGTATCAGCAGTCGGTCGTGCAGCTGCTGGTGATTCTCCCCACCGTCGTGGCGGGGATTGTGTTGCTCGTGAAGTCGTCGCTGGCGCTCGCCTTCAGTCTGGCCGGGATCGTGGCGGCCGTGCGGTTCCGCAACACGCTCGATGACAGCAAGGACGCCGTGTACGTGTTTCTGGCCACGGCGATCGGGCTGTCGTCGGCGGTCAACCTGCCGGTGGCGGCCGTGCTGTCGATCATCTTCAACGTCGTGACGCTCGTGCTCTGGTTCGTGGACTTCGGCAGCGCCCCCACGGAGATGGATGGCCGCATCGCCGAACGTCGTTTGAGCCGCGCCAAGCAGCTCGCGCGCACCGGCACGTTCGTGGCGCGGGTCGATGACGAAGTGCTCAAGAACATGACGCGCGAGCAGCTCGAAGGGGTGGCCGAGCGGGCGTGGAAGCGCGCGCAGGTCAACAACGAGACCGACGACATGCCGGTCGTGCCGGAAGAGCGGATTCTCCGGGTGCAGACGCCGGATGCAACGGCGCTGCGCCGCGTGCTCGAGCCGCGCCTGCAGGAGTTCACGAAGCAGTGGCGCTTCGGCGGTCTGCTGACGGAAGACGGCGCCTCGGTGGTGGAGTACCGCATCCAGCTGCGCAAGAAGACCAGTCCGGAGGAGTTGCTCGCGCTCGTGCGGGCCGCGGGGTCGTCGCAGGTGGTCAGTGCGGAGCTGAGTTGACGCCGCATGGGGCGGCCGGGCGCATCTTTTTCGGGAGTGGCATGATGATGGAACGCGGATGGCGGGTGCTCGCCGGACTCGTGCTCGCTGCCGGCGTGTTGGCAGGCGACGCATCGGTCGGCGGGGCGCAGGACACGGGGGCCTCATCGAAAAAGGCGAAGGCGCCGAAAACGGCCAAAGCCCCGAAAGCGGCGGACAGCGCCAAAGCCGATGGGCCGCAAAAGCCGAAGAAGATGCCGGCGCCACCGTTGTTCGCGAGCGAGACGCCGCTGGCGGTCACGCTCACGACCAACATCAAGCAGATCAAGAAGGACAAGCTGGCGGATGCGCCGTGGCGCGCCGCGACGCTCTCGTACGCCGGCACCGACGGCAAGACGGTCACGCTGCCCGTGCGCATCAAGACGCGCGGTGTGTGGCGGCTCAAGCACTGCGACTATCCGCCCATTCGCATCAAGGTGGGGGACAAGGCCGGCAAGGGCACGCTGTTTGCGGAGATCGACGAGCCCAAGCTGGTGACGTACTGTCGCAATCAGGATGCCTACGAGCAGTACGTGCTGCAGGAGGCGCAGATCTACCGCATGAACCGGCTGCTCACCGACGTGAGTCACAAGGTGCGGATCGTGCAGATGTCGTACGCCGACAGCGCCACGGGCAAGGTCGAGGTCACGCGCTACTCGTTCCTCGTGGAGGACCCGGCGCATGTGGCGCGCCGCGCCGGCGGCGCGATTCTGGAGCAGAAGGGCGCGGGGCCGGACGACCTCGATCCGGCGGCATCCGCGATCGCCTTCGTGTTCCAGTACTTCATCGGGAACACCGACTTCTCGTACGCCGGGCTGCACAACGGCGAAGTGGTCGCCCTGCCGGACGGCCGCAATCTGCCGGTGTCGTACGACTTCGATTTCGCCGGGGTGATCAACGCCACCTACGCGGGTGTCGATCCGTCGCTGCGCGTCACGCGGGTGCGTGACCGCCAGTTCCGCGGTTACTGCGCGCACCAGGCGGCATATCCCCAGGCGCTCGCGCTGTTCGTGGCCAAGCGGGAAGCGCTCTCGGCGTTGTATCGCGACGAGATCGGCCAGCTGCTCCCGGCCGCCAAGGTGAAGCAGACGATCGGCTACTTCGACGACTTCTACGCCAACATCGCCACCCCGAAGGACGCGCAGCGCAATCTGTACACCGACTGCGTGAAGTGACCGCCCGATGACACCGGCGCGCTACGACGCCGGTGACCGGCCCAGATCGTTGACGCCGAGATCGGTCACGAGGATGTAGCTCATGAGCCGGATGCGCAGACTGGCCGCACAGGTCGCCACCAGACTGTCGGCGATGTCCAGCGCTCCCACCACGCGTAGCAGCTCCTCCGGCGACGTCTCAGCGACGTCGGGATCGACGCCGGTGTGCCGACACGCGGTCTCCCAGGCCTCCATGGCCTCGTCCGTCCCGAGGTAGCGGGCCAGCGACACCAGCATGGTCGCGTGGGTGGGTTTGGGCAGCGGGTGCGATGCGACAAAGGCGGCGGGTGCCGCGCGGTCCCCGGGCGTCACTGTGGCCCGGTGCCGGAACGCCGCCGTGATTCGATGCGGGCAATCGCCGCCGCGGCAAAGGCCCGCAGTTGGTCGAGATCGGCGAGGGAGAACTCGCGGGCTTCGGTGCCCGCCACGCACAGCGACCCGAGGGCGAAGCCGCGCGAGGAGATGAGCGGGATGCCGGCGTAGCAGCGCAGCCCGTCCGCCGTGAACAGCGGGTTGTGCTGCACCAACGGATGCGTGGCGGCATCCTGCACCACGAAGGCTTCACCGGTGGCAACGGAATAGCGGCAGAAGGCCCACTCCACCGGCGTCCCGCTGGCCTCGTCCATCCAGCCGTCGAGCCCGTGCCGCGCGGCAAAGTGCTGCGCTTCGTCGAGCACCACCGTGACCAGCCCGATGGGCAGCGACAGTGCCTCGGCCGCCTGCGTGCAGATCTCCTGCAGGATTGCGTCGGTCTCGGCGGTGGCTAGCCCCAGATCCGCGATGTCCTGCAGCCGGTCCCGCTGCCGGATGACCGCGTCGATGTTCGCCTCGGACAGGCTCGGCACGGCGTGCGGATCATGCGCCGGAGTATCAGGCTGGGACATGGCGGGAGACGGTGTGAGCGCGAGGACGTGCCCGAGGGCGGCCCGCCGACAGACGGGCCGTGGCGGGGTCAGCCGTGTAGTGTACCGAGGTCGATCACGAACCGGTACTTCACGTCCGACCTGAGCATCCGCTCGTAGGCCTCGTTGACGGCCGAAGCCGGGATCAGCTCGATGTCGGCCACGATGTGATGCGCGGCACAGAAGTCGAGCATTGCCTGCGTTTCCGGAATGCCGCCGATGAGTGAGCCGGCCAGCGTCTTCCGCTTCATGATGAACGAGGACGTGGACGGCGCACGGTGCGGCTCCGGCGAGGCGCCGAGCATGCACAGGGCCCCGTCGCGCCGCAGCAGGGCGAACGCCGGCCGGAGGTCGTGCGACGCGCTGACGGTATCGAGGATGAGGTCCAGCGAGTTTTTCTGCGCCGTCATCGCGTCACGGTCGGTGGAGAGCACGACGTCATGCGCGCCGAGACGCCGGGCGTCGGCCACTTTGTCCGGCGAGGTGGTGAGCACGACCACGTGGGCCCCCATGGCGGCGGCGAGCTTCACCGCCATGTGCCCCAAACCGCCGATGCCGACCACGCCGACGCGGCTTCCGGGCCCCACCGCCCAGTGGCGCAGCGGGGAGTAGGTGGTGATCCCGGCACACAGCAGCGGCGCGGCGCCCGCCGGGTCCAGTCCGGGCGGGATGCGCAGCACAAAGCGGTCGTCGACGACGATCACGTCGGCATAGCCCCCCTGCGTGGGAAGCCCCGTGTCGCGATCGGGCGAGGCATAGGTGTCGGTCATCCCCTCCTCGCAATACTGCTCCAGCCCCTCCGCGCAGGAGGGGCAGGTGCGGCAGCTGTCGACGATGCAGCCGACCCCCACCAGGTCCCCCTCGCGCCAGCGCGTGACGTCGGCGCCCGTGGCCACCACGCGCCCCACGATTTCGTGGCCGGGCACCAGCGGGTACGCGACCGGCCCCCAGTGCCCGCGCACGGTGTGCAGATCGGAGTGGCAGATGCCACAGAACAGGATACGGATTTGCACATCCCGCGGGCCGGGCGCGCGGCGCGTGAAGCGCCACGGTGCCAGTGGGGAGGTTGCGTCGAAGGCGGCAAGGCCGAGGGCAGGGAGCATTGGCTAAACGTGTAGCGGTGGTCGTACGTTCTCCATATGGCAGGTCGTACAAACTCCCCCCACCGTTCCCCTATGTCACGAATTCGATCCCTCACCTGGCTGGCTGGCAGCGTGCTGCTGGGGGCCCCGTCGCTGGGCGCCCCCGAGCTGGGCGCTCAGTCGCTCGACTCCGCCGCCGTGGCCGGTATGCGCTGGCGCACGGTCGGCCCGGCCAACTTCATGGGCCGCATGTCCGACGTCGTCGGCATCCCGGGCCCCTCCAAGACGCTCTTTGCCGCGGCGGCCGGCGGTGGCATCTGGAAGACCACCAACAACGGCACCACGTGGCGCCCGGTGTTCGACGACAAGCGCGTGATTTCGATGGGGATGCTCGCCATCGCGCCGTCGGATACCCAGCAGGTCTGGGCCGGCACCGGTGAGCCGAACTCGCGCAACTCGATCGAGCCGGGCGGCGGGATTTTCAAGTCCACCGACGGCGGCATCACGTGGAACGCGAAGGGACTCGAGAAGACCGAGCACATCGGTCGCATCGCGGTGCACCCGAGTAACCCGAATGTGGTGTACGTGGCGGCGCTCGGCGCGGCGTGGCGCTCCAGCCCGGAACGCGGCCTGTACAAGACCACCGACGGCGGCACGTCGTGGCAGCTGGTGAAGTTCGTGAGCGACAAGGCGGGCATGATCGACGTGGCGATTCACCCGAAGGACCCGAACGTCGTGTTCGCCACCAGCTGGGAGCGGCGTCGCACGCCGTACTCGCTGTTCAGCGGCGGCCCCGGCTCGGCGCTCTGGAAGAGCACCGACGGCGGCACCACGTGGGCGGAAGTGAAGGGCGGCGGATTCCCCGCCGGACAGAAGGGGCGCATGACGCTCGACATCAACGCGTCCAATCCGAGCGTGATGTACATGATGATCGAAGCGGCCGCCAACGCGACCGGCCCGATCGTCGGTGAGCGCAGCCCGAAGAACAACGGGCTCTGGAAGAGCACCGACGGCGGCGCCACGTGGGCGCAGATGAACAACTACAACGTGCGTCCGTTCTATTACTCGCAGGTGCGCAGCGATCCGAAGAACCCGGACCGCGTGTACTTCTCGAGCACCGACCTGCAGATGTCGGAAGACGGCGGCAAGACGAACCGCACGACAGCCAATGGCGTGCACATCGACACGCACGGCATCTGGATCGACCCCACGGACCCGGAGCGTTGGGTCGTTGCGAATGACGGTGGCGTCGCCATCACGTTCGACAAGGGCGGCAACTTCGTGCAGGGACAGAATATTCCCGTGGCACAGTTCTACGAAGTGGCCTACGACATGGCCGTGCCGTACAACATCTGCGGCGGTGCGCAGGACAACGGCACCTGGTGTGGCCCGAGCAAGCGTCGCACGCCGACCACGAGCCTGGGGTACTGGTTCACGATCGCCGGCGGCGACGGCTTCTACGCCGCGATGGACCCGACCGATCCGAACGTGGTGTACGGCGAATCGCAGGGGGGCAACGCCTCGCGCCTGAACCTCAAGACCGGCGAGCGCATGAACTTCGCCAAGCCCACGTGGCAGGCGCTGTACAAGCAGTGGGAAGACTCGATCGCGACGGTGCGCGGCAACCCGCTCGTGGCCGCGACCAAGCTGCAGAACACCGCCATCGCGGCGCTCCGCGCGCAGCAGGCGAAGGACTCGACCGAGCTCTCGATCCGCTACAACTGGAACGCGCCGTTCTTCCTCTCGCCGCACAATCCGTCGGTGGTGTACTTCGCCGGCAACAAGGTGATGAAGTCGACCAAGCGCGGCGAAGATCTGCGCATCATTTCGCCCGATCTCTCGAAGAACCTCACGGCCAAGCTCGATACCGCGCTGCGGCTCACGGGCGGCATCACGCTGGATGCCACCGGCGCCGAGACGTACGGTACGATCGTGGCGCTCGAAGAGAGCCCGGCTAAGCCCGGCCTGCTGTACGCCGGTACCGACGACGGCAACGTGTGGAAGTCGTCGAACGACGGCGCGACGTGGGAAAATCTATCGTCGCGCATTCAGGGGCTGCCGAACGGCGGCGAAGTGTACGTCACGCGCATCGAGGCGTCGAAGTTCGACACCAACGTCGTGTACGTGGCCTTCGATAATCACCGCTGGGGGGATTTCCGCCCGCACCTGTTCGTCTCGAAGGACGGCGGCAAGTCGTTTGCGTCGATCGTGAACAACCTGCCGGCTGACGGCCCGGGTGACTTCCTGCACGTGGTGCGTGAAGACCCGATGAATCGCGATCTGCTGTATGTGGGCACCTCCATCGGCGTGTACGCGTCGATCGACCGTGGCACCACGTGGTCGCGCTTCATGGCGAATCTGCCGAGCGTGCCGGTGTACGACCTGCAGATCCATCCGCGTGACCGCGAACTGATCGCGGCTACGCATGGTCGCGGCTT
>CANJOX010000107.1 GCA_947475795.1 Gemmatimonadota bacterium | reverse complement strand
GCGCAGCTCAACCTCGCGAGCACGCTGCAGCTGGCCGGCCGTCTGCAGGAGGCGCTCGTGCTGCTGTTCGAGGCCGTGGCGGCGTCGCCGCAGCACCCCGCGTTGCGCGAGCGCCTCGCGCTCCTGCTGCAGGGCGTCTCGTTGGGGAGCGGCAGCCCGCTCGTGCGCACCGTGCTGCTCGCGCTGTGCCACGACGACGCGATTGCCACGCAGACGATCGCGGGCGCGGCACTGGGGTTGGTGCAGGCGAGTCCGGCGTACCGGGCCATCGAGGCGGCGCTGGCGCAGGGCGGGGATCCGTGTCGCGTGGCACCGGCCGCGGTGGACGCGCTCGCGGCGGATACGCTGCTGCTCGCGGTGCTGCCGCGGGTGCTGGTGTCCGATCCGTCCATCGAAACGGTGCTCGTGGGGCTGCGTCGCGCGCTGCTGCAGCGGGCGGCTGACGACGACGCCATCGATACGGCATCGCTGGTGCCGTTGGCGCTCCCATTGGCGCTGCTGCCATTGGCGGCGGCGCTGGCCGCGCAGTGCTTCAACACCGGGTACAGCTGGCCCGTGGGCGACGACGAACAGGTCATCGTGGACCGGTTGCGTCACCGGCTGGCCGGGCTGCCATCGCTCGCAGGCGCGGTGGTCCCGCTGCTGGGCGTCGCGATGTACGACACGCTGCGCCCATTCGCCGACCGCCTGCCGCGCACGGAGCCGGATCGCGCCCACTGGCCCGCCGAGTTGCAGCCGCTGCTCCGTGATCAGCTCGAGGCGTACGACACCGAACGCGCCATTGCGGCGCGCCTGCCCGCACTGACGGCGTTCACCGCCGGCGTGTCCTCGCAGGTGCGCGCGATGTACGAGGAGCACCCCTACCCGCGGTGGATCACGTTGCAGCGGCCAGCCGTGACCACGGTGGCGGCGTTCGTGCGTGGGCTGCGCCCCGACGCGCCGACGGTCCCGGCGGGGCGGTCCATCCTCGTGGCCGGCGGCGGCAGCGGGCAGCAGCCCATCCAGATGGCGCTGTCGTTCCCTGATGCAGAGGTCCTGTCCCTCGACCTCAGCCGTGCGAGCCTGGCGTATGCATCCCGCATGGCCGAGCACTACAAGGTTCCGAACGTGCGCTTCGGGCACGGCGACATTCTGGCGATCGATGCGTCGCTGGGGCGCTTCGCGATCGTGAGCTGTTCGGGGGTGCTGCATCATCTGGCCGATCCGCTCGCCGGCTGGCAGCGCCTGTTAGGCGTGCTCGCGCCACACGGCGTGATGAAAGTGGGGCTCTATGCCACCGCCGCGCGCGCCCGGATCGACGCGGCGCGCGCGTACGTGCGCGCGGAAGCGTTTCCCCCCACCGATGCCGGGATCCGGGCCGCGCGGCAGGCCATTCGCGCGCTCTCCGCGCACGATCCGGCGCGCGGCGTCCTCGCCTTTGTGGATTTCTATTCCACCAGCGGCGCGCGCGACCTGCTCATGCACGTGCAGGAGCGCAGCTACACCCTGCCGCAGATCGCGGCCGACCTCGACACGCTGGGGCTGCGCTTTCTGGGGTTCCAGTTGCCCGCGCCGGTGCAAGCGCGATTTCTCGCGGCGCATCCCGGCGGCTGGCTGGATCTCGCCGCATGGGATGCCTTCGAGCAGGCGCACCCCGACACCTTTGCCGCGATGTATCAGTTCTGGTGCGCGCCCCGCTGAGTTGCCCGTCGTGATGTCTGCCCGCCGCCCATTACGCGGGCGGTCGGGGTACGGCATCTTGCAGCGATGCTGCAATCACTTCCGAGCTTGCTCGCCTGGATCTTTGGCACCAGCCTCGCCGCCATCGGTGGCGCCGTCACCGCGCGTCAGGCCGGTGCCTTCTATGCCACCCTCGACCGGCCATCGTGGGCCCCCCCTGCCTGGTTGTTCGGGCCGGCATGGTCGGTGCTCTACGTGGTCATGGGGATCGCGGCGTGGCGCATCTGGCGCGAGCTTGGCTTTACCGGCGCTCGGGTCGAGTTGTCGCTCTACGCGGTCCAGCTGCTGCTGAATGCGGCGTGGAGCTGGTTCTTCTTCGTGCGGCGCACCGGGGTGGGCGCCACGGTGGAAGTCGTGTGCCTCTGGCTGGCGATCGTGCTCACCCTGATCGCCTTCTGGCGTCAGGACACCGTGGCCGGCCTGCTGTTGCTCCCGTACCTGGGCTGGGTCACGTTTGCGACGGCCCTCACGGTATCGGTCTGGCGGCGGAACCCCACGCTGTTGTAGCGCGCGGGCGGACGTTCTGTCCTTCTCGTCAGGGTTTCTTTCCCGTTTGCTTGCCGTCACGTAGCGGAATCCGCGCGACGGCCCAATTGTGTGCCGTTCCTCTGGCCGTGCATCGTTCATTGTGACACCGTTGTCACCGATGTACGCTGTTCCGGGCGCCGCACATCGCCCACCTTGTCCGTATTCACCGCTCGGCTCGCTCACTCGGCCACACGGTCCCATGGCCTATCTCCGCTGCACGCACTGTGGTTCGAAAGCACTGGTCGCTGCCTCGCAGTGTCCCCGGTGCGCGAAGCCCTTTCACCTGCTGAACGCGCGCGGGGAACGGGCCAAATTGTCGCGTTGCCGTGGCTGCGGGATCATGCACCGGGCCGATGCCACCTGTCACTGGTGCGGCGTGCTCCCCGCGCCCTCATGGCAGTCGCCCACGGTCTGGCGCTCCGCCGCGGCAGTGTTGCTCTCCGTGACGGTGGCTGGTGCGGCGTGGACCTTCGGGTCGCCGTTGTCGGTGACCGCGCGGCCCCCGCGGACGTACGCGTCGGCCGCGCAAACGCCCGCGGCGGTTCCGGTCGCGGACGCGCCGTCTGTCTCCTCGGGACTGGAACCGTCGGCCGCGGTCGCTGGGGCTGCCCCGGCGATGCCGGTCGCGGGCGTCGCGACCGACAGCATCACGTGGACGCCGGCCGTGGCGCGGACGTGGGTGAACGTGCGCGATGATGCCAGCCGTGGCGGACAGGTGGTTGGGGTCATCAAGCCGGAGTCGCGCGCCATGCTGGGCACCGACCGCGCCGGCTGGCGGCAGGTGCGCTCCCCGGACATCACCGGGTGGGTTGATCCCCGCCTGTTCACGGCCGACTCGCTCAAGATCCGCGGCGAGTGACGGCGCGCATGCGGCGCGCCTTCACGCTGATCGAGGTGCTGGTCGTGATCGTCGTGATCGCCGTGCTGGCCACCTTTGTGGCGCCCAATCTCTTCCGGAATGTCAACGACGCGCGCGTGGCCACGGCCAAGGCGCAGATCGAGAGTTTCGGGACCGCGCTTGACGCGTACCGCCTCGACCACGGCCGGTATCCCAGCACGGCCCAAGGGCTCGACGCACTCTGGCAGAAGCCGGTCATCGAGCCGCCGGTGGGCTGGACGGAGCCGTACCTGCGCAAGCCGGTCCCCGTGGATCCGTGGGGACGGCCGTATGTGTACCTGGCGCCCGGCACCGTCAATCCCGGCACCTACGACCTGCTGACGTACGGGGCCGACGGGCGGCCCGGCGGTGTGGGCGAGGACGCCGACATCACCAGCTGGCAGTAGACCATGGCCTGGCGCACCCGCTTCGCGCCGGCGCCGACCGGGTTGCTGCATCTGGGCCACGTGGCCAACGCGATCCACGTGTGGGGGATCGCGCGAGCCTTCCGCGGGGAGGTGCTGCTCCGCATCGAGGATCACGACCGCACGCGCTGCCGCGACACGTTCGAGGACGCGCTGCTGGACGATCTCGACTGGCTGGGTTTCATCCCCGATGTGGGGTCCACGGACAGCTTTCGCGCCGACCGGCACGGGCATCCGCAGCGCCAGTCGAATAATGAGCCCCGCTATGCGGCGGCGCTGGACGCCCTGACGGAACGCGGGCGCACGTATGTGTGCACCTGCACGCGGCGCGACATCGCGGCCCTCGCCCCGCACGCGCCTGGCGAGGAGCCGCGCTACCCCGGCACCTGCCGTGCGGCGGGACACACGGCGGCGGAGTCGCTGGCGCGGCGCGTGCGCCTCGACGACAGCACGGAGGCCTTCGTGGACCGGGCGCTGGAGGCGCAGCAGCAGTGCCCCCAGCAGCAGTGCGGCGATGTGCTGGTGCGGGACCGGCACGGCCTGTGGACGTACCAGTTCGCGGTCGTCGTCGATGACATGACGCACGGGATCGACGTGGTGATCCGTGGCGTGGACCTGCTGGCCAGTACCGGGCGGCAGGTGCAGCTGGCGCGGTGGCTGGGGCGCGCGCGCCCGCTGGAATGGTGGCATCACCCGCTGCTGCTGCATCCGGATGGCCGGAAGCTGAGCAAGGCGAATCGGGACACCGCGATCAGCGAGCGCCGCGAGGCGGGGGTGTCGGCGGCGGCGCTGCTGGGCGAGGCCGCGGCGCTGTG
Organism: Gemmatimonadota bacterium; assembly: GCA_947475795.1. The sequence goes on along the minus strand of CANJOX010000107.1, from coordinate 5,158 downwards.
CGGGCTGCTGCCGGCAGCCCGCGATCTCACGATCGACGAACTGCCGACGCTCTTCCGTTAGCGCTTAGCGGGCGGTCAGCAGGCCGATCACGACCAGCAGAATCCACTGCGGCCCCTTGTAGCCGTCGGTGCGGTCGTCGTACGACTCGTCGAGTGAGTGCGCCCCGCGCCCCACGCCGCCGCCGTCGAGCGTGACGGCCGGCACGCCCTTGCTGATCGGGATGTTCGCGTCGGTGCTCGAAATCGTCAGCGGCGTGTACACGTTCATGGTGCGGGCCGCCGCCAGCGACGCGCGGACGATGAACGAGGTGTCCGGCGTGGTGCCGGCCGGCCGCAATCCGGTGGTGTCGATCACGAGCGACAGCGGCATCGTGGACTTGGGCCAGCGGGCCTTCTCCTCGGCCAGCGCCTGCCGCAGCGCCACATGCAGCCGCGCGTCGATATCGGCCAGCGCCGCCGCCGACTCGCTGCGCAGGTCGATGTCCATCACGCCGTCGGCCGAAATCGAATTGACCGAGGTGCCGCCGGACACGAGACCGACGTTGAAGGTGACCTTCGGGTTCGTCGCGGCCTCGAGATCGGCGATCTTCGCGATCGCGCGTCCCATGGCGTGAATCGGATTCGGCATGCCGAAGGCGCCGTAGCTGTGGCCGCCCGGGCCCTTGTACGACACACGGTAGCGGTTGCTCCCCACGGCGCCGTTGGTGATCCCGAAGCCCGTGCCATCGATCGAGATGAACATGTCGATCGAGTCCTTGAGCGGGCCGGCGAACAGCGCGCGGACGCCGCGCAGATTGCCCGGTCCCTCTTCACCCATCGTGCCCACCACCAGCAGGCGCCCCGTGAACGGGATCTTGTTGGCCATGATCTGCCGCGTCGTGGCCAGCACGGCGGCCAGCCCGCGGCAGTCGTCCCCGATGCCGGGGGCCGAGAGCTTGGTGCCCTCGCGCTTGACCTTCACGTTGGTCCCTTCGGGGAACACCGTGTCGAGGTGACCGCTCAGCAGCAGCGTGGGGCCGGGGCCTGTGCCGCGGATCTCCCCGATCACGTTCCCTTCCTTGTCCATCCGGAGCTGCTGCACGCCAAGTGCGGCCAGCTTGTCGCGGAACGCGGCCGCACGCGCGGCCTCCTTGAACGGCGGCGCCGGAATCTCGCAGAGCGCGATCTGCTCGCGGAGCGTCCACTCGTTGTCCGCCTGCAGCGCGGCGAGCGACCGGGCCACGGCCGGCTGCAGGGCGAGGCGATCCATCGTGGCCTCGAGCGCGGTGGCCTTGGTCGCGGCCTTCGCGGCCGGCTTGGCCTGAGCACCGCCAGTCAGTGGCGCCGCCAGAGACAACGTGAGGAGGGACAGCAGCGCCGGCACGGTGGAGCCGGGGCGGCGGGACGGAACGGAAGGGGACATGACGTCAGGAGGTAATCGTGAGCGTGCCGGCGGACGGATTCGACGCGACTGTGAACTCACGCAGACCGGAGGTACGCTCGCCTCCCGTCCACGCGCCGCTGGCATTGAACGTGGCGCCATGATTCGGGCAGCGGAAGCCCGCGCCGCTGACGCTCACCGTGGTGCCTTGGTGTGGACACGACAGCGAGAAGGCGCGGTACGTGGCGGTTGCCGAGCGGACCACCGCCACCGGCGTGCTCCCGCTCGAGACCACGGCAATGCCACCCACAGTGCCCAGCGTCGGGAAATTCGAGAGCGTGACGGTCAGGTTCACGTTGGTGGGGCCGGTGGCGTCATCCTCGCCGTCGTCACCGCAGGCGGCGAGCACCGCGGTGAGGGCCACGACAGAACTGCGGGCCAGAAAATCCCGTCGCGTAACGCCGGTGCTGCGACAGTTCGAACAATCAGACATGCGCACTCCGTGGAGAGAAGGTGGACAGACCGGTGCGTTCAGACTTTGACCACGGCCGCCGCCCACTTCGCGGGTTCGGCATCGCTCTCGAAGAACACGTCAGGATCGACCACCACCTGCGCGCCGTCGCGCGTGATCTGCAGGCGGTCCATGTTGCGCGTGGCCCGCCCGCTGATGAAGGTGCCGTCGGGCTTGTACTTGGACTTGTGCCGCGAGCACTGAAACCCGGCGTTCTTCGACATGGCCTTCAGCGCGGTGTTCTCGTGCGGGCACGAGAGGGCGAACGCGTAGATCTCGTTGCCGGCGCGGCAGAGAATCACTTCGTTGGTCTTGTCGATCGACACGCCGTCGGCGGCGGGCAGGGCGTAGCGCACACTGCCCCCCGCACGCGGGGCCAGCGCCGCGAGCGCCTCGGCCGGGCCGAAGGCGCTCAGGGCCGCGACGGACGCGGCGGCCGTGATCGCGCTGCGGAGAAAGTCCCGGCGGGCGCTGCAGCCGGAGCAGGGAGATTGGGAATCAGTCATCCGACGGGATCCGGTTCGGGAAGAGAAGTCGCGACGGTCAGATATTCGAGAGCACGACGCCCAGCAGTACCACGAGGAACCACGACACCAGGCTGATGGCGGCCGACCGCTTCAGCACCGCCCACGGCAGGTGCGGGCTGGGCCACTGCGTCGTCCGGTCGATCTCGACCCCGGCGTCGGTGGCGGCCGTGAGCACGCGCGACTCCGTGCGGCGCATGAAGGCTCCATTGGCGATCAGCACGACGAACATCGCCATCTTGGCCCAGAACACCGTCGAGACCAGGAAGGTCCCGACGTCGGAGGCCGCCAGTGCGATCCCGCTCACCACCATCAGCACGATCGACCCGATCACGATGGCGTGGGTGGTGCGCAGATCCTCGGCGGCCGCCTGATAGGCCTCGCGCGTGCCCGGCGTGGATTGCAGCACGCGTCGGTCGGCGGCGATGGCGATGCCGCCGCCGCCGAAGAGCGCCAGCACGTGCACGGCTAAAATGAGCGTGGGGAGATACGCGCTGTCGGAGTAGAGATCCGACCAGGGTTGCAGCAGGGCCGTCAGTGTCTCGAGCATCGGGAGCAGAAGCGGGAAAGGGTCAGTTGCCGATGAGCATGATCAGCCAGCTCACCGTCGAGAGCCCCATGGAGCCCAACGCGAGGTTCCGGTGCGAGCGGCGCGCGTCGAGATTTTCCTCGGCCTCGTCGGCGAGCCGGGTGCCGGCGTACGCGAACCCGCCGCTGGCGGCGGTGAAGAGCACACTGTGCAGGATGCGGCGCGTGCGCCCGTTCGGGTCCTTGCGCCCCTCCCACAAATTCCACGCCCCGGTCACGGTGTTGGCGCCGAAGAGAACGGCGCTCCCGGTGGCGGCGGGGCCGTGCATCGTGCGCGCCCACGAGGGCGCGTCGCGCCCCTTCTCGAATAGTTGGTCACCGGAGACGTAGGACGCGGCGAAGAGCGGCAGCATGCTCCAGCTGAGCACTTTGTGGATCCGGAGCCGCGTGGCGTAGCCGTCGCTGTACACGATGGCCTTGCGTCGCACCCGCGGCACCGTGTCGGTGTACACCGTGAGCCCGACCGGCTGGGCCACCGGTGGGGCCACCATCACGGGGCGGTCGGGCAGGGAATCCGCTGGAGGCAGGGGAGCCGCCGCGGCGGGAGTCACAGCCGCCTGCCAGGCGATGAGCAGGGCCGCCGCAACGTCGGTCATCGGGATCATGCACGCACTCCGGAGTGATTGGTCGAGTTCGTTGCATCAAATCTACGCCGTCGCCATGAACGGGCCATGAACAGATGATGGCCGGCGGTGGTTCGTGGTGCTGTCGGGAGAACACGCGGCGGCACGTCAGCCCCATCCTGATGACACCCACCGGTGCGAATTACATTCCGACTTCGCATGCCTTGCCTCCCGCTTCCCTTCCGCCGTCGGGCCGTTTCACTCGCCGCTGTGTGCATGACGGCGTGGTGGCCGGCGGGGGCGAGCGCGCAACGCGCCAGTGTGCCGCGCGCCACGCGGTGCGCCGCCGCCGATCGCGTGCGTGCCGTGGAATTCTCGGGGAGTCCGCGCTTCGACGCCGTATCGCTGGCGGCCACGATCGTTACCCGCGAGCCGGGGCTGCGCACCCGCCTGTTGCACATCGGTGCGGCGCCCTGTGTCGACCCCCTCGAAGTGCGCCGCGATGCCCTCCGACTCGCCGTGCTGCACCGGCAGGCCGGCTGGTTTCAGGCGTCGGTGACGTCCACGCTGGAGCCGCGCCGGAACGGGCTCCGGGTGCGTTTTGTCGTCGACGCCGGCCGCGAGCTGCTGCTCGACACCGTCGTCGTCCGCGGGCTCCCCGAACCGGCCGCCGGGCGGCGCCCGTACGACGGTCCTTTGCATGCCCTGGAGCACGCGCGCTTCGATCGCGTCCGCACCGATACCATCGTGGAGCAGGTGCTCGCGCGACTCCGCGACGCGGGGTACGCGCGCGCCACGCGCCCCGTGAGCCACGTCACCATCGACAGCGCCACCGCGCGGGCCTCGCTCGCGCTCGATTTCACCACCGGTCGCGTCATCACGATCGGGGCCATCCAGATGGACCTGCAGCCGCTGCACCCCGACCGTCCCCGCGTCGATTCTGCCGACGTGGCGCGGCTCGTCGGCATCCGCCGCGGCGATCGCTTCAAGGCCAGCGCCGTCCTCGACGCGCAGCGCGACCTGTACCGCTCCGAGGCGTTCCGGCTGGTCCTCATCGATACGCTCACCCCGCTGCTGGGGGAGCGTGACAGTGTGCTCGACCTGCGCGTGGCCGTGGCCGAGGCGCGCACGCGCGCGGCCCGCGTGGGGCTGGGCTGGGCCACGCAGGACTGCATCCGCGCGCAGGGACGCATCACCGACCGCGGCTTCCTCGGGGTGGGACGCCGGGTGGAGCTGTCGGCGCGCGCCTCGAAAATCGGGGTCGGGGCGCCGGCCGGGTTCGCCCCCGCGCTCTGCTCTGGCGCGCTCCGCGTCGACCCGTTCAGCGAACGGCTGAATTACTACGTCGGGACCACGCTCACGAACACGCGCCTGTTCGGGCTTCCCGTGCAGCCGGTGTTCGCGCTGTACAGCGAACGCCGCGGCGAGCCGTTCGCGTATCTGCGCGAGACGGGCTTCGGGTCGCTGGTCGAACTCGCACGGCAGTTCTCCCCGCGCACCGCCGGCACCGCCGGCTTTCAGTACGAGAACGGCAAGACGACCACCGATCCGGCACTCTCCTGCGCCCGCTTCGGGCAGTGCCGCCCCGAGGACTTTCAGCTCTCGCTGTTCG